>JBDTSC010000020.1:0-23513 GCA_039931375.1 Ardenticatenales bacterium | reverse complement strand
CCGGTTAGCGCGCATCGTTCGGGACGATGAGGTCGGAGGTTCGAATCCTCTCTCCCCGACCTAGGCCGTCCGCCCTCGGGCGGGCGGCTTGTGCGTTCGCCCACGTAGCTCAGTGGTAGAGCACGTTCTTGGTAAGAACGGGGTCGGCGGTTCAAATCCGCCCGTGGGCTCACGCGACCGCCTTGTTGGTGATCGTGGTTTCGGCCGGGGTGGCGGAACTGGCAGACGCGCGCGACTCAAAATCGCGTGGGGTAACACCCGTGTGGGTTCGACTCCCACCCTCGGCATCCGACCGTCTATAATGGCGCTGCGTCCCCGTTATTTCGCCCGGAGGGCAGCGCCGTGCCTTCGGTCCTGGTCCTGAACGCATCGTACGAGCCGCTCAACGTCGTTTCGGTCCGGCGGGCTGTTGTCCTGCTCCTAAAGGACAAGGCCGAGTTGGTCGAAGCGGTTGGCGCGGTGATGCGCGCAGAACGGATATCGGTGCGCACTCCTTCCGTGATCCGGCTCGTGACCTACGTGCGGATCCCGTTTCGCATGCGCGTGCCCGTTTCCCGCCGCGGCGTGCTGGCCCGCGACCGCTTCACGTGCCAGTACTGCGGGACCGTGCCCGGACGGAACGCATTGACCATCGACCATGTCATTCCACGCTCACGCGGCGGGCCAAAGCGGTGGGAGAACCTGGTCGCGGCCTGCGCGCGGTGCAACCGGCGCAAGGGTGGCCGACTGCCGGACGAGGCCGGGATGATGCTGCGAAGCCAGCCCGCCTCGCCCCGCTACGTGGCGGTGGCGTTCGTCGGCAACGACGGCGGACCGGATGTGTGGCAGAAATACCTGCGGCCGGACGATGCCGACCGCTGGTGACGATCGCCCAGGAGCGGCACAGTGTCCAAGATGCAATCCATCCTGATCGTCGAAGACGAGCCGACCCTGCGAGCCACGCTTGCCGCCACCCTCGGGGGGCACGGGTACCGCGTCACGACCGCCGAACACGCGAATCGTCTCGTGGACCAGGTGCACGACGACTGCCCCGACCTGGTCCTTCTGGATGTCATGTTGCCCGGTCTGGACGGCATGAGCGCTTGCCGCGCTTTGCGCACCGCGGGCTCGGACGTGCCGGTGCTGATGCTCACGGCTCGTTCGGGCGATCTCGACAAGATCGTCGGTCTCGAGGCGGGCGCCGATGATTATGTCACGAAGCCGTTTTCGACCGGCGAGTTGGTCGCTCGCGTCCGGGCGCTGCTGCGCCGTGCACCGGCACAGCGTCAGACGGTGCTCGAATCGGGCGATCTGCGAATCGACCTGATCGGGCGGCGCGTTTCGCGCGCCGAGGCGGAGCTCCAGCTGACCCACAAGGAATTCAACCTGTTGGCGGAGCTCGTCCGGAACCGCGGCGCCGTGATGAGCCGGGACCTGCTCCTCGAGAAGGTATGGGGCTACGACTACTTCGGCGACAGCCGCACCGTCGACGTGCACATCCGGTGGCTGCGGCAGAAGATCGAAGCGGATCCGTCGCGGCCCGATCGGATCACGACCTTGCGGGGTGTCGGCTATCGCTTCGACGGCTGAGGCGGAGCGCGCTGGAGTACCAGGCCGATGGACATGACCGCCCTGTTCGTCGGCGCCGTCGCCATCGCGGTCGGACTGGCCGCTGGTCTTTGGATCGGCGGGCGGCGGGCTGTGCGGCGCGCGGCCCGCGCGACCTTGGCTTCGTCGTCCGAACGGCAGCACGCGCTCGCGGACGCCAGCGGGCGGCTCGCCGAGGCCGAGGCACGGCTCGATGGACTGTTCGAAACGGTCGATGCGGCGATCCTCGTGCTGGACGCGGGCCTGGATGTGGCGCGCGCGAACGGACGCGCGCGGGAGTGGTTCTTAATCACGCCCGAGTCTCGGCCATCCCTCATGTCGGCGATCCGCTCCGCCGAGCTGCGGGCGGTCGTCGATGACGCCCATCGCGGCAACACCGAGAGCCAGCCGGTGCACATCGCCGATCGCCTGTACGCCGTGCGGGCGCTCGTATTGAACAGCGGCGAGACGATCGTCGCGCTCGCGGATCGGACGCTCCTCGAGTACCTCGAACGCGCGCGCCGCGATCTGGTCGCGAATGTCTCGCACGATCTGCGCACGCCCTTGACGTCGCTCGGCCTGCTCCTCGACAACCTTGCGCCGCGCGTGGAGCCCGTCGCGCGGCCGTTGCTGGCCGAGATGACGGATCAGATCCGGCGCATGCGCGACCTCGCCGACGACCTCCTTCGGCTGAACGAGTTGGACTCCGGCCGCGCCTTGTTTCGGCTCGTGCCGGAGTCGTTGGCGGACCTCGCCGCCGCCGCCTGCACCTCGGTGGCGCGGCTCATGGCAGAGGGCGGAGTGACCGTCACGGTCGATATCCCGGCGGCGTGGTCCGTCCTTGCGGATCGCGGTCACATCGTGCGCGCGCTGGTCAACCTGCTGGACAATGCCCGGCGATTCTCCGCCGCCGGCACGTCGATCCGCGTGGAAGCGGCCGTGCTGCCGGACAGCGGGGACATCCGCGTCTGCGTCAGCGACCACGGGCCGGGCATCCCGCCGCGCGAGCGACAACGGATCTTCGAACGGTTCTATCGGGGCGATCGGGCTCGCCGTGGCACCGGCACTGGTCTCGGGTTGGCGATCGCCAAGCACATCGTCGAGGGGCACGGCGGCCAGATCTGGGCGACCGACGCCCCTGGCGGCATTGGCGCGTCCGTCTGCTTCACACTGTTGGCTGCCAACGCGGACGGGTTCGGCGGCGCCGGCACCGAGTACCCCCGGCAGGATTCGAACCTGCGACCGGCGGATTAGAAGTCCGCTGCTCTGTCCACTGAGCTACGAGGGCCAGATCACGCGATTGTAGATGCCAGGACAGGCCTGCGGCCAGCGGACACAGGGGCGCAGACCCGGCGCACAACCGCGGTGAATCCTACCGTCGATCTGTCGCGGCCGTCTTGCGCTGCCGCCACCAAGCGAAGCCGCCGATCGCGGCGACGCCGGTCACCAGCAGCAGCCACGTTCCGGCCTCCGGCACCTCCGGCGGTGGCGTCGGATCGGAATCCGACCCGTCGGCGGAATTGCCGCCGCTGCCGTTGGAGCCGAGCCCCACGGCTGTGGATTGAGCGGTGCCGGGACCCGGCGACGGCGCGGTCACGACCGGGGGCGGCGTGTGCGTCAGCGTCCGCGACGGGATCGGCGTGACGGTCGGGCAGTTCGCGCCGCTCGCACACGGCGTGTTCGTTGGCGGCGGCGTCGGCGACGGGCCGAGCGGCACGCCGTTGGAGTAGACGGCCAGACCACCGTCCTCCGTGCCGACCCAGACGAATCCCGTCGCCGGCTCGATCGACAGCGACGTGATCGCGATCGCCGCCAGGCCGCTGTTCGAGGGCGTCAGGTTGTCCCACGTGCCCATCTGCGACGCGGGCGCGACTTGCAGTCCGCCGACCGCGAGGTCGCGCACCTGGGGGTTGTCGACCTCCTCGCCGCCGATGCCGTCGCCGCGCCACACCTCTTGCATGTGCCCGCGGGTCGTGCCCAACCAAACTTGATCGAGGGCGTCGACGGTGATCGCCGAGATCCACCCCTGCATCGGGAACGTCGCGGCCGTCCATGTCTGCGAGCCAGGATCGAAGCGGTTGATCGCGGCCGTCACCAGGGGCCAGAGCGTCACGACGTCCGACTTGTCTCCGGTGTACGTGCCCGCCCAGACGACGCCGTTCGGTTCGATGAACACGCTGCGCATGTCGCCCGTGATCCCGCTGTCCATATAGCTCGTCAGGCCGTCATCGCCCGTCCGCCATGCACGCCACGTATGCCCGTCCCATCGGCTCATCCCGCCGCCGACGCGGTCGCCGTTGTCGTCCTGGCCGTAGCTCGTGGCGGCCCAGACGTCCAGGCCGCGGATCGCGAGGCCGAGCACCGTGTTGCCGGCCAGAGCGCCACCGGTGCCGCCCATGTTGTGGTTCACCGACACGATGCCCGTTTTGGCGGTCATGACATCGACGCCCCTGCCTTGCTGGACGTCGGCGGAAACGGGGCCGCCGGGAACGCTGTTGCCGATGCCGTAGCCCAGCCACAATTGCCCGACCCCGTCCGCGGCCAGGCTGCCGACCTGGCTCGACGCCATCGCGGTGTTGTCCGGCCGGAACACCCGCGACCACGTGTTCGACGTCCGGTCGAACACGCTGAGGCCGCCGTCGATCCAGTCGCCGCCCTGGTATCGCTCGTGGGCGCTGCTCACCCAGACCTCGTCACCGATCATCACGATGCCGGTCACGGCGTCCCCCGCCAGCCGGTTGGCCGTCGACGCCTGGGTGTAGTGCGTCCACGTCGCGGTCTGGCGGTCGAGGCGCATCACGCCCGACTGCCGCGTGCCAACCCAGAGGTTGCCCGCCGCGTCCCACGCCATGGCCGTGATCTCGTTCACGTACGGCGTGATGCCGCTCGTCGAGAGGATCGCGCCGACCTGGGCGGTGGCTCCGTCGATCCGCATCGGCGCCACGCCGTTGCCGCCGCGGGTCAGCTGCGGCGGTTCGTCCGTCCCGAGGTACGCGGTGCCGTCCTCGCTGATCGCGATCGCCGTGACGATGTCGGAAGGCAGGCCATCCGCGCGGCTGAAGTGGCGCCACACCCCGCTGTTCGGATCCAACCGGCTCACGCCGCGGCCCGCGCTCGGCGACGTCGAGATGCACGCGGCCCAGACGTAACCGGCCCGTACCGCGATCGCCCAGACCGTGTCGTTGCACAGTCCCGAGCTCGCATCGCCGGCGACGCGGGTCGACCGTTCCGTGTACTCCGTCCACGTCCCGTCCTGCGGATCCCAGCGGTACACGCCGCGGTTCCACGTGGCGCACCAAACGAAGAAGCCGCCGCCCGGGCTGCGCTCCACGGCCAACTGGATGGCCTGCGCGGTGCGCGGGCCATCCGCGACGTTGCCGGTCGGGCCGCTCGACGCGAGGCCCTTCCACTCGCCCGTCGCCGGATCGAAGACGGAGACGAACGGGTCGATCTCGCCGCGGCCGTGCGCGACCCAGATCGTGCCATCGGGCAACGCGGCGATGTCGGACACGGTCTCGCGCTGCGGACCAAGCTCTGGATTCGCGTCGTCGTAGGCATAGCGGGTCCACTGACCGTCCAGCCCGCGCACCGCGACGCCGCGGTCCGGCGTGCCGACCCAGACCGTGCCGTCATCCGCCACGGCGACGGCGTTAAAGATGCGGCTGTCGGGAAAGCGATCCGTGCCGACGACATCGATCACGTCGCCCGAATGCGTTGGCCGCGCCTCATCCGTGTCGGCGACCGTCGTGCGAAACGACATCGTCGCGTGGTCGACAAACGCCACGCCCATCGCCGTCGCCAGCCAAGCGTCGCCGGTGCGGGCATCGAACGCGATGTCGTAGACCGTGTTCGACAGGAGCCCACGGCTGTTCGGGAAGAGAAACTGCTCGAACGTGCGCCGATCCGCGTCCCACACGACCAGACCGCCGCCCTCCGTGCCGACCCACAGCCGCCCGTCCACCGGGCTCACCGCCTCCGCCAGGACCTCATCGCCGTTCGCGAACGTGGTCCAGCTCAAAAGATCGTGCAGGGGCACGGACTGCGCGGCGGCCGTCGGCGCTGAGCCGAGCGCGAGCACGAGCAGCGCGAGCGGCGCGCAGGCGCGGGCGAGGCGGCGGACGGACATGTGGGGGCTCCTGATGGGCGCCTTCGACAGGCAAAGCGCCGAATGCGCCGCGGGCGCGTCGGCCACGGTGCACGGGGCGCGACGCGAGACCGGCGGACGCCGGTTCATCGACCGAGTAAGGGTATGGATCGGACCCGGCGGGGTCAACTTGCGCCCATCAGCGCTGCACCGCCGGCAGCCAGACGTGGTACGTGAGACGGCTGCGGTCGCGGCCGATCGGCCGCCCGGGATCCGTGGGCCCGTACGGCTCCTCGCCGGCGAACACGGCGACGCCGGCGTCCGATGTGCCGACCCACACGTGGCCGTTCGACTCGTCCACCGCTAGCGCGGCGACGGACCGCGACGGCAGCCCGCTGTCATCGCCGGTCAGCCGCTCCCACGCGCCGTCGATGCGCCGGCCGAGCCAGATGCCGCCCTCGGCCAGATCGTGCTTGTCCATCGTCGCGTCCCGGTCGCCCCGGACCTCGTCAGCGCGCCAGAACTCGCCGGACAACCCGCGCGTCGTTCCCAGCCAGACGCGGCCGGCCGAGTCGTGGGCGATCGCCGCGACCCAGCCGTCGCCCGGGAACGTCGCGGATCGCCACGCCCGGCTGAGCGGATCGTAACGGTTTACCGTGGCGTCCACGAGCGGCCAGTGCCCGACCACCTTGCCGTCCACGCGATACGTGCCGGCCCAGACCGAACCGTCTGCGCCCGCGGCGATGGCGCGCACGTCGCCCGTGATGGACTCCTCGCGGAAGCCGTTCAGCCCGAAGTCGTCCGTGCGCCACGTGCGCCACTGGGCGGCCTCCAGCGCTCCGACGCCGCCGCCGACGCGCTTGGCGGCCGCGGAGTGGTCCGTCGCGTAGCTCAGCGCCGCCCAGACCGCGTCGGGCGTCGCCGCCAGGCCGAGGACGGTGTCGCCGCCGAGCCCGTTCGAGTGGTCCCAGATCGTCCAGGTGTTGGACTCCGGATCGAACGCAGCCAGGCCTTCCCCTTGGTGCACGTCCACCCCGACCCCACCGGAGGCGCTGCCAAGGCCGATGAACAAGCGCCCGTCCGCCGCCACCGCCAGGCTGCTCGGTTGGCCGCTCGGCAGGCCGCCCGGCGCGGGCCGCAGCGTGCGGACGATCGCGCCCGTTGCGCGGTCCAGCTCCGCCAGCCCGCCGTCGACGTCCTCGCCGTCCCCCTGCCGGGTGCGCGTCGACGCGATCCACAGGTGGTCGCCGCGCACGGCGACGGCGCCGACCGCATCGCCGGGCAGCGCGCCGCCCGTCGAGGCGGTGGTCCACTGACGCCAACGCCCGTCGCGCGGATCCCAGCCGAGCAACCCGGCGCCGCGCGTGCCGACCCAGAGCCGGCCCTGGGGGTCCGTCACGATCGCCGTCGTCTCGTTCGCGGCCGGCGTTCGGCCGTCGACGGCGGTAGAGAGCGGCGCGTCGATGATGGGCGCGCCCCCATCCGTGCGCAGCGGCACGACGCCAATCCCGCCGGTGTGCCGCGTCGTCGGCTCGTCCGTGCCCAGGAACGCGCCGCCCGGCCGCGCGGCGATCGCCGTGACGATGCCGGTCGGCAGGCCGTCCGCCGTACCGATCGACCGCCACGCGTCGGCAACGCGATCGTAGCGGCTGACGCCGGCGCCGTCCTCGCCGGAGCGGGCGGCGCACGAGACCCACACCGCGTCCGGCGCCGCGGCGATCGCCCATACCTGATCGCCGCACAGCCCTGCCGATGGCTCGGCGGCGCCGCCGTCCCGACCGAAGGCGGACCAACGCCCGTCGCGCCAACGGTACACGCCGCGGCTCCACGTCGCGAGCCAGAGGCTCTCGCCGCCACCGGGCTCCGGCGTGACCGCCAGCTGCATCACCTGGCCGGTGCGCGGCCCCTTGGCCACATCGCCGACCGGACCGACGGATTCGATCGCCGACCAGCGGTCCGTGCGCGGGTCGTACAGCGTGAGCGCGACGTCCGTGTTGCCGCGCCGCCCGTGGGCAATGACGATGCGCCCATCGCCAAGGACGGCCAGGTCGGCGACCGTGGAACGGCGCGGACCCGCCTCGAGGTCCGGATGGAACGGAAACCATGTCCACCGACCGTCCGGCGTTCGGCGCACGACGCCGCCGTCGGGGCTCAACGTCTTCAGCGTGGAAGCGTCGCTCACGTCGAGCGCGCGATCCGCCTCCGGCACGCCCGCCCAGAGCGTGCCGTCCGGCGCGACGGCTACCGCGCTCCACACGCGAAACGGCGGCAGCCCATCGGGAACGATCTCCACCTCGGCGCTTGGCGTCGATGGCGCGAGGGACGGGGGCGTGTAGGCGGTCCACCAGCCGGTGGCGCGGGCGACGTGCGTGAGCCCGTTGGCGGTGGCCAGCCAGGCGTCGCCGTTGCGCGGATCGAACGCGATGTCGTACACCGTGTTCGATCGCAGGCCAGGCTGGTTCGGGAACAGATGCTGCTGAAAGGTGCGTCCAGTCGTATCCCATACCACGACGCCGCCGCCTTCCGTCCCCTCCCACAAGCGCCCGTCCAACGGATCGATGGCTACGCTCAGCGCCTCGTCCCCGCGGGCGAACGCCCACCAGCCGGCGCGCGCGTGCGGGTCAGGCGCGTCCGCGCGCGGCGCGCCGATGGCCGGCTGGGCGGCGGGCGCTGCTAGTCCGAGCGCGATCGACCCGGTGAGCGCGATCAGCACGTGATGGCGACGGAATGGCATGTGTCTCTCCTTGGCGCGCCCGTGGGTGGTGCAACGCGGGAGAGGATAAGGCGATCGGGACAACCGCGCATGGGCGCGCGCTGAGGGCGCCATGAGTCCGTCGCCCCGACGAGGGACGCGCGATCGCCGCCGCAGCTGGCCTGACGCGCTGCGCGCGACCAGCGGCGGCGGCGGATCGATCGCTCAGGGCTGGCTGGGGTCGAAGACCACGATCGTGCCCTGGGTGCCGCGCCACAAGCTCGGCAGATAGACCGCCGTCCGCAGCCGGATCACGTAGCCGTAGTCGCCCACTGTCGGATCGGGCGTGGCGGTTGGGACGCCGCCGGGCGGCTCGGTGCCGGGCGGCGGAGGCGGGGCGGTCGGCGCCAGCGGCGGGCCGAGGGCCACGACCCCTTGGTCCGCGGTCCCGAACCAGCCCCCTTGGGCGTCGAAGCGCAGGGCCGTCAGCTCGTTCGAGGGCAGGCCGCCGGGCGCGGCCGGCTCCTGGATCCACCGGCCATCCGGCGGTCGGACCCGCAGCCCATCGGCCGCCGTGGCGGACCAGATCGCGCCTTGGCCGTCCGAGGCGAGGCCGACGACGGCGCCGGACTGGTCGAAGCGGTCGACGACCAACGCGTTCGAACGGACCGCCACCACGATCCCGTCCGGTGGCGCATCCGCGGCGATGATCGCCGATGGGTAGCTCAGGCCGCCCGCCCACACGGTGCCATCCGCGTCGGCGAACAAGGTGCGCAGATCGATCAGGGCACGATTGCCGCGGTCGCGCATCGCCGGCGGCAACCCGTCCTTGTCCGTGAAGCTGCGCCACGTTCCGCCGTCGAGGTCGTACACGCTCAGCCCCCCGCCGGTGTTGAACTGCGCGCCGCCCGGCCGCGGATCGACGTAGAAGAAATAGGCGGTCGATACCCACATCTGGTGGCCCGAGAGCGCGATGTCGGTGACGTTGTTGCTGGCGAGTTGCGGATGGGTGAACGTCCGCTCCCAGCGCCCGGTCGCGGTGTCGATCACCGCGACGCCCCAGCCGCGGTAGTGGAACTCCTTCGGGCCGCGGTCCGTCGCGCCCGTGCCGACCCACAACTTGCCGCGGCCGTCGAGCGCCAACGCGCTCAAGTGATCGGATGGCAGCCCGCTGGCGCTGCCCGAGAACCGCGTCCACTGCTGCCCGTCGAAACGCGACAAGCCGCCGTCCGTCCACTGCCGGCGCGTCGCGTCGAACATCGATTGGCGGGTCGCGACCCAGACCGTGCCGTTGGGCTCGATCGCCAGGTCGGCGATCGAGTCGCCGGCCAGCCCGCCCGGCGTCGAGGCGCGCGTGATCGTGCGCCACTCGCCGTCGGCGGCGCGCACGCTCAGGCCGGAGCGGGCCGTGCCGATCCACAGCTCGCCGGTCAGCGGGTGGCGGGCGACGACCGTGATGTCGTTGGACGCCGGAGCGCCGGGGCTGAGGGCGCGCGAGTCCAACCGCACGATCGACTGCCGATCGTCGAGCAGATGGGCGATCCCGGCCCCGTGCACCCGGCCCTCGTCGTCCTGCGTGCTGCAGCCGAACCAGGCCGAGGCGTCCGCTTCGGGCAGGATCGCGTGCACGAGGTCCCCGGGCAGCGCGCTCGCCCCGCGCAGGACGAACCAGCCGTCGTCCGCCGTGTCGGCGGGCGTGCCGCGATCGTCCAAGAGCGCGACGCCCGTGCCGCGGCCGTTGAAGCGTGCCGTCGCCGCCCAGACCGCGCCATCCGCGCCGACGGCCACCGCCGTAACGTAGTTGTCCTGGATGCAGCGGTTGTCGTCGCCGCAGTCCCGGCGCCCCTTCCAGGCCGTCCCGTTCCAGGCGACCAGGCCGCGCCCGGACGTCGCCGCCCACAGGGCGGTCGGGCCGGCCGCCAGCGCGTTCACGGCGTCGGCCAGTTCCGGCGAGCTCTCCGCGTTCCACGCCGTCCAGCGATTGTCGCTGAAGCGGGCCACGCCGCCGCCGCTCTGCATCCACCGGCCGGGTACGGCCTGGCCATCGGGATCCGTCGTTGGCGGGCTCCAGATCGGCTCCGGGCCGTTGGCGCTGTACACGTTGCCCCGCCACAGCGCCAGATCGCGCACGTCGCGCGAGGGCAAGCCGGCGGCGCCATCGAAGACGGTCCACTCCTGGCCATCCGCGCTGTACGCGATGCCGCCGCCCGCCCAACCGCCAAGGGTCGCCTTGCTGGCAACGGCCAGGTGGGCGTCCCAGTGCGGGGTGGCGCCCACCCAGAGGCGATCCTGGTCGTCCACCACCAGCGCGGTGAGCGAGCGCAACGGCAGGCCATCCCCGACGGCCGTCATTCGATCGTGCGCCGCGTCGTAGCGGGCCAGGCCGTGGCACGTCGCGAACCACCACGCGCCGCGCCAGGCCACGACGTCGCGGACGTCATTGCACGGCAGACCGTCCTGCGGCGCGAGGTACTGGCGCCATCCACCGCCGTCCGCGCGCCAGCGCAGCACGCCGCCGCCCGCGCTGCCCGCCCAGAGGCCGTCCCCGTCCCGCACCATCGCACGCACGTCGTCACCTGACGCCTGCGCTTCCCAGCGACCGACGACGCGCCACGCGTCGCCCTGGTCGGCGGCGCCGGCGCGGTCGCTTCGACCGAACGCCAGCAGCGCCAGCGCGAACGCCGCCACCGGGACCAAGCGCGCCCATGGACGGGCGCGGGGCAGGGCAATTGGTTCGATCGGCATCGCGGCGCTCCTGGCGGCGGGCGGGTGGGGGGGGACTCGGGGCGGGCCCGATCGCGGGCGATAACGATCGGACGGGCGGCCGCGTTACCGCGAGTTGTCCGGATCGGCGTCCAGCTGACCGACGACGATCGAAAACTCGACCGGCTTGAACGTCGGTGGGAACACGCCCGGCGCCCAGCCCTCCGTGACCAGCGACTCGTCGCCCAGCGTTCGCGATCGAAGCCCGGCCGGCGGGTCCGTCGCGGGATCGGCGACCCACAACAGCCGCTGCCCCGGATGGGTCGCCAGCCAACGCCGCGCCGCCGCCGAGGCCGTGCCGGGCGCCGCGGCGGCGGCCGACGGCGGCAGCACCGCCACATTCACATCGTGCAGCGCCCAGAGCGGCGCGGCCAGGCGGCCGGACGCATCGTCGCCGTACGCGCTCGGGAACAGGGCGAGGTCGCCCGGGCGCGCATACGCGGCGATCCGATCCAGCAGGATCTCAACGGCCCCGAACTCGCGGACGGGGCGCAAGGAAGCCGCCTGCGCGGCCGCCGCGACCAAGGCGAGACCGGCCAGGAGCGCGGTTCCCGCCCGACGCCACGCCGGACCCGACATGCCGCGCGCCAGCTCGCCCGCCGCGAGCAGGCAGACCGTGGGCAGGGCGATCGGCGCGAGCCGGCGCACGGTGTAGATCGGCGAGAGATCGCGGGTGACGATCGGCGCGGCGAGAACGAACGCCGTCGCGGCCAGCAACGGCCAGAGGCCGACCAACCCTTCGGCGCGACGATCGATCCGCCGGCCTACCGCTTGCGCCGCCGCGAACAGCGCCAGCGGCGAGATCGCCCATCCGAGCAGGCGCAGCATTCCCACCGGCGCGTCGGGCACGATCCGCCACTGCCACGCGGCGGCCGCGACGAGCGCCGCCGTGACCGCGATGCCGAGCGCGGAGCGCCACGCCGCGGCGTCGCGCAGCCGAGCGCCGCCGCGGTGCGCCTTGCCTCGCCCACCGTTGTCCCACCGTCGGCCGCGCGCCCGCCATACCGTGGCCGCCACGGCCAGCGCGACGGAAAGGACGATCAATCGCGGCACGACGTCGACCGTGGCCAGCCGCCAGACGCCATAGCCGTTGAGCGCAACGTACGGCGCCATCGGCCCGCGCGCGAGGGCGAGCCAGGCGAGGCCGGCCGCCCCGCCGCCCGCGGCGAAGGCAAGACGCGGCCGCGCGCCGCGTACGCAGAGAACGATCCACAGCGTACCCGCCGCCGCCACCGGAAACAGGTCGATCTTGGCGACCACCGCGCTGCCGAGCAGCAGGCCGGCCATGGCATACCAAGCGGCGCGGCCGCGCCCCATGCCGTCGGCCAGCGCGAACAGCACGAACGCGCTCAGCGCGAGCGTGCCGGCGAACAGCTCGGCGTACGGCGTCGCGCCGTACACCCGGTACACGGGCGACAACGCCGCCAACGCCGTGGCGGCGGGCGCGACGAGCGGCGCATGCCAAAGACGGCAGAGCGCCGCGATCGCCATCAGCCAGAGGACGGCCCAGACCGAGGCGGCCCAGGCGGCGCCGTACGGTCCGCGCAGCGCGACGCCGACGGCGGCGAACGTTGTGAAGAGGGGCGGATGGTACGGTGTCGCGATCGGCTGGCCGATCCGCGGCACGGCGAAGGCGATCGCGTGCAGTCCGTGATCGCGGTCATCCGGTCCGGGGATGCCGGCGCGGCGCAGGTCGGCCAGCGCGGTCACGAAGCCCGGCTCCGCGGCCGCGGGCACATCGAACCACAGCGATCGGTCATGCGCGATCCGGACGGCGCTGGCAGCGTACCAGCCGCCGTCGAGCGCGGCCGGCCACGGCACGCTCGGGCGCAGCCGCGAGGCGCACAGCGCGATGACGAGCAGCGTCGCGGCGTCGGCGATCCATCCGGCGCAATCACCGTCGACGATCCAGCGCGCGGCGCGATGCGCCCGAACCGCACCGACCACGACGGTCGCGGCGACCACGGCGCCGAACCCGAGCGCCACCCGGGCATCGAAGCGGCCGATAGCGGCGAGGCCCAGGGCGGCCCACGCGGCGGCGGTGGCCGCGGCCAACGTCGGCAGGAACAGGGCCACGATCGGCGGGATGCGCACCGGGCTCACGGCCGAGGAGATCACGCCGATGCGCCAGCGGTCAAGGCGCCATGACCTCGTGGATGGGGTGCATCGGCCGACCACATGCCGCTCGTCTGAGTGCTCCCACGGCCGGCGGGCGCGACGCTCGAGTCGGCCGCCAAGCTATGGACGGAGCGTGGGCGTCGGGGTGGGCGACGGCACGACGAAGCGGGCGATCGTACCGTCCAGGCCGACGGCCCAGCCATCCCGTCCGTCGCTGGTGAACCAGACGCTGCGCAGGTCCTTCGTAATGCCGGTCACGGTGACGGTCTGCCAGCTTAGGCCGTTCCAGAGGTACATCCCGCCGCGCTCACCGACCGCCCAGATCCGGTTGGGCGCGAGCATCTTTACGCCCAGCAGATCCCGGCCGCTCGTGCTCGGCTTGCTGTCCATTCGGGACCACGCACCGTCCGGCGTCCGCACCCAGACCGCGCCGATCGGCCCCACCGCGGCGCCATCGCCGCTGGGCAGCACGTCCAGGGCGTTGAGCGGCCCGGTCTGCGCGCCGGGCGACCATGCGGTGCCGTCCCACTCGTACACCCGTGAGCCTGTGCCACCGTTCTGAACGGCGATCGCGCGGGTTTCGGAGAGCATCGCGACATCCGAGTACTTGTGTGACGTGTTGTTCAGATCGGACGACGACTGCTTGGCCCACTGCGTGCCGTCGAAGTATTGCCGGCTGCCGCTGGTCTTGCCGACGATCCAGCCGCGAATGCCCGAAGCGCCCTTGAAGACGGCGACGGCCGCCCAATTGTCCAGGTTCACCGTCGTGCCGATCTGCCACGTCTGGCCGCCGTTGCGCGTCTGCAGCAGCGTGCTCGATTGGCCGACGAAGTCACCGACGGCGTAGCCGTTCTTGTTGTCGAGCATCTGGACGCCGTTCAGCGTCCGTCCGGGCGGCACGCTGCTGCTCGTGAAGTTGACGCCATCCCAGATGAGCAGCGTGCTCGTCGCGCCGACCATGACCACCTGAACATTCGACGCGCCGTGCACATCGTTCAGCGTGGCGCGGGTCACCTGGCCCGATCGGTTCATGTTCTGCCACTCCCCTTCGGGGAACGACAGCTGTGTGGCGGTCGCGGTCGGAACTGGACTGCGCGTCGCCGTAGCCGTGGCGGTGTTCGCCGCGGTCGGGGACGGCCCGGACGTCTCGCTCGCGGACGGAACGGGGCTCGGGGCGGCGCCCGTGTCGGTGGCCGACGGGCTGGCCGTCGGCGCCTCGCCCGTCCCGGCGCCCAAGGTGGGCGTTGGGCTGGGCGGCGGCGGCGTGGCGCTCGGCGGCGCGGTGGTGGCGGGCTTGGTGGCTGTGGGCAGCGGCGTGCCGCGGGTGATCGTCGGGAGCGGCGTGGTGCGCTTCGGGCAGTTCACGCCGCGGCAGTAGCGGTACATGTAGGGCAGGTGGATGTAGCACCAGCCGCTGAACTCGCCCGGGCGACAACCGCTGGCCGGCGGCGTGCCCTGGCTGTTGCGCGTCGGCGATGGTGTCGGCGTCCGCGTTGCCGTCGGGGGCCGGGTGCCGCTCTCCGTTGTCGGCGTGAACTCGATCGTCGCGGCGCGAGTGCTCGACGCGGTCGGCGACGGGGTGAAGGTGGGCGCCGGCGTGGCGGTGGGCGGCACCGTGAACGAGAAGACGCTGACACCGGCGTCGAACGTGCCCAGGAAGACGCCATCATCGTACGCCGACAGGCTCGTGACGTTCAGCGACGTCATCGGGGTGTTGGACGGGTTGTAGGCAAACCAGTTCACGCCGTCGAACACGCGCACGCCGCCAAACGGCGGGATCAAGCCGAGGTCGCGGCGATTCATCGAGACCCAGACATCGCCGTTCTTGTCGAGCGCCAGTCGGTTGACCTCGCCCTCGTTGTCCCACGTGCGGCTCTGCCAGCCATCGTTGCGGCAATCGTCAAGGCTGCACCAGTTGAGGGCGGCGTTCACACCGCGGCCCTCCGTCCAATGGAATTGGCGCGGCACGGCGTCCCATCCGCCGAGCCAGGCGAGGTTGTGGACGCGGTCGGCCAGGATGGCGCTGAACGTGCCGAGTCCGTAGCCCTTGATCAGCGCGCCCTTGTCCTTCTTCCACGCCGTCCAGTCCGAACCGTTCCACATGGACGCTCCGCCGCCGAACATGACCTGCGACACGGACCCGTCGATCTGGGTGTTGTTCTTTTTGGTCGGGAAGTGGGCGGCCCACATGTGGCCGTTGGCCGTGTCCACGTCCAGATCGCCGATCCCGTTCGAGCCGAGCTTGACGCCGCTGCCGCCGGTCGGCGGGATGTACTGGTGGGTGAACTTGCCCGTCGCGGGATCTAAGATCGAGATCCCGTCCCCTTGCGTGCTGTCCTGGTCGCCGGTGCCGACCCAGACTTTGCCCGTCAAATCGACCTTGATGGCGTTCACCATCTGATCGACCAGGCCGGAGCTGTCCAGCGTGCCCACCGGCTGGCCGTACACTGTCCAGTTCGTGCCGTCGTACACGCCGAGCCCGCCGTCGAGCCAGCACTCGGGCGGGTTCGCGCACTCGTTCGCGCTCATCCACACGCTCTCGCGCCCGCCGACGTACGCGGTGCCGTCGGCTCCGAAGTCGATCCGCGTCGCCTCGTTCGAGGGCGGACCGCGGTCGATCAGGTTGATCGGCGTGTCGGCCTCGACGTCCTGCTGGAGGTTCGGTTGAATCTTGATCCATGGCCCGAGCCCGTTGGCCGCCGCCACGAACGAGGTGACCCGATAGCGGGTCGGGTCGTCGCCGATCACGATGAAGCGGTTCGAGCCCGAGAAGATCGCGTCGAACGCCGCCTTGTCGGCCAGCTTGACCGGAATGTTCACCAAGCGGCTCGTGGCCATTGTGGCCGTCTTCACCTGCGTGACCTCGCGGCCTGGCCCGAACGCGCGCCACCACTGCCACGATCCGTCCGCCTTGCGACGCGCGACCCCGCGGCTCCGCAGGCTGAACCAAACGTCGCCGGTCTTCGGATCCCGGCGCACATCCGTCACGTGGTTGGAGGGCAGGCCGTTCGACGCGGTCTTGTGCTGCACCCACTTCTGGGTGCTGAGCGTGAACTCGGCGATGCCGAAGCCGTCGCCGCCGCGATCATCACGCGTGCCGATGATCGCTTTGTCCGCGCCGGGCTCGACGAGGATCGCGTCGATCAACGCGTTCGTGTCACCCTCGATCAGGCCGGCGAACGTGAAGAACTGCCACTGATCGTCGGAGATCCAGGGCGTGTCGGAGATGGACGAATCGTCGAACGTGTTGTTGTGGCACAGGATCGCGATGCCCTGCCCGACGTCGCGACCGCTGCCGTGGCCGATCCAGAGGCAACCCTGGTCGTCGACGTCGATCGAGAAGACGTGCTTGCCGCGCAGCCCCTCGACCTTGTACGTGCCGCCCTTGGACACCTCGGTGTAGCGTGGCAGTCCGCTGCAGCCCTCGCGGGTGAGGCCCTTGCGGAACAACAGCAGGCCCCGATCGAGCGTCGCGACCCACATCCGGCCGTCGATGTCCGCGCGCAGCATGCTGATCGAGTCCGAGTAGCACGTCGTCTGCGCGTTCGCTGAGCCGGTCGAGTTTGTCTCCTGGCGATAGGTGTTCCACTTGCCAGTGTCCACCGCGCCGCCCGCCGTGGCGACCTGGTCGAGGTCGGTGACGGCCACGCCGCCGCCGGCCGGCACCCAGGCGTCCACACAGTTCGAGTTGCCTTCCGGGCAATAGTGCTGCCACACGTTATAGCGTTTCGTGCCGATCCACAGATTGTGGTTTGTGTCGAATGCCAGGTCCGTCACGTTCTCGCTCGGGACGGTCTTGATCGATGCCGGATCACCGCTGATGCTGGAATGGACCTGATAAGACCATGCGTTCGCCTCGGGATCGTACAGCGCCAGACCGGCGGAGGTGAACGCGCCGTCCTTGTCCCGCCGCACGTGGCGCAGCTTCGGATCCCACTCCTGTCCGAACCCCACCCACAGCTTGCCGTCCGGACGGCGCAGGACACTGGTGACGACTCGGCCCGGCATGCCCTCGGGCGCGCCGGGGACCGGCACGATCGTGTCGAAGCGATCGACGGACGGGAAGAAGTGTACGAGGCCGGCGCCAGTGCCGAGCCAGTACGAGGCGTCGCCGACCGGCTCGATGTCGTAGACGACGTTCGACGGCAGCCCCGTCTGGGGCGCCAGATATTGATGGTACTGCCCGCTGTCCAGGTCCCAGCGGACAAGCCCGCCGCCGTCCGTTGCCGACCAGACCGTACGGCCCTCGCGCAACAGTCGGTTGATCCGGTCACCGTTCGCGATGGACTGCCATGAGCCGGTGGCCAACGGGCCGCCCGTCATGGCATCGGGACCGCCTTGCGCGGATACCTTGCCGCCATCGGCTCCGTCGAACCGCGGGCCGCCGGCGGTGGCGCTTAGCGTCGCGAGCACGGCGGCGGCCAAGCCGCCGACGAACAACGCACGGCCGATGTGACGCACGACACGAACCGTTCGGGGGTCTGAACGCTTCAATGGATTCCCTCTCACACAAGCCTGCGCGGCACCGAGAGGTATCGGCCCCGCGCAGGTTGTTGTATCGATCGGAGCAGGCCGTGCGATCCGCTCGTCGGGACGCATCACAACGGGCTGGCGCGATCGCTTCCGTTAAGTCTGCTAGACGCCGCAGGGCCGTCGCCGGATACGGTCGTCCGTGCGCACGCCAGCGCGCGACGCTCGAAGCGAACGCCGGCACCGGTTAGGCTACACGATGGGGCGGCGTGCGCCAAGAAGTGACGGTCCCCCGCGCTTCGCATCGCTTGACAGTCCGCTTGCGCGAACATCCTCAACGTCCCTACCGCAGTCCGAGCGATCGGTCGCGGCCCAGCCACGGTAGCCATGCCCGCCCCGAAGGGGCGGCAGCGGGCGTCGGCGTTGGCGGGGACGGCAAGACCAGCGACACGACGAGCGCAACGCGCGCGGCGAACGTGCCACAGGCCGCGCGACGCGGGTGCAACAGACCGCCGACGCTATCGGCCGCGTGGCCCGGACGTGCGCAACTCGCCGTTCCTCACCCGGCGGCGACGTGCGCGCTGTAGGCCTGCGCCGTCATCAGACCGTCCAACTCCTCCGCCTTGGCCGGGGCGAGCACGATCATCCAGCCCTCGCCGTACGGATCCGTGTTGACGAGCTCGGGCGTGTCGGAAAGCGCCGGGTTCACGGCGACGACGGAGCCGGTGAGGGGCGAGTACAGGTCGCTGGCGGCCTTGACGCTCTCGACCACCCCAAAGGGCTGCATCGCGGTCAGCGAGGCGCCGACCTTCGGCAGCTCGACGTAGACGACGTCGCCGAGCTGTTCCTGGGCGAAGGCGGTGATGCCGATGTGGACGTTGCCGTCCGCGTCGGCCTTCACCCACTCGTGCTCGGCGGTGTAGCGCAGGTCGGGCGGGATGGACATGGCAAAGTTCCTCTCTGAGGTCGGGTCGTGTGTCGGGTCGTGTGTCGGGTCGAAGCGTAAACAGGGTGCGCTGCCGTCGTCGACACGATGTGGCATGTCACAGTTGTGAAAGGCACGGCGGCGACCGCGCGGCGGACGATCGGCGCCGCGCCGCGTCAGATGTGCAGCGGCAGGCCGTTGATGCCCAGCGCCGCCTCGTGCAGCGCCTCGGACAGCGTCGGGTGAGCGTGGACCGCGGCGGCGAGATCGTCCGCGGTCAGCTCGGCGGAGCGGGCCAGGACGATCTCGTGGATCAGCTCCGTTGCGTCCGGCCCGACGATCGTCGCGCCGAGGATCTCGCCGTACTTGGCGTCGGACACGATCTTAACCCAGCCGTCGTATTCGGCGATCGCGATCGCCTTGCCGATCGCGATGAACGGGAACTTGGAGACCTTGATGTCCAGCCCCGCCTCGCGCGCCTTGGCCTCCGTCGTGCCGATCGAGGCGACCTGCGGCTGGCAGTACGTGCAGTTCGGGATGAACGAGGCGTCGATCCCATGCGTCGGCAGCCCGGCGAGCATCTCGACGACCTGGACGCCCTCGTGGCTCGCCTTGTGCGCCAGCATCGGCGGCCCGGCGACGTCGCCGATCGCGTAGATGTTGGCGACCGTCGTGCGCAGGTTCGCGTCGACCTTCACGAAGCCGCGCTCCAGCGCGACGCCGACCGCCTCCAGACCAAGGTTCTCGGTGTTCGGCGCGCGGCCGATCGCCACCAGTACCTTGTCGCCCTCCAAGACCTCGCTCTCGCCGCCGCCGACGGGCGTGACGGTCAGCCGCACGCCGTCGGCCGTGACCTCGACCGTCTCGACCTTCGTGGCGGTCTTGATCCGGATGCCGCTCTTGCTGAACTGCTTGGCCACGAGCTCGGACGCCTCGGCGTCCTCCAGCGGCAGGACGCGGTCCAACATCTCGATGACCGTCACCTCCGCGCCGTAGGCGTGGTAGACGTAGGCGAACTCCATCCCGACCGCCCCGGCGCCCATGACCAGGAGCCGCTTGGGCACCGCGTCCAGCCGGACGGCGTGGCGGCTCGTGATGATCCGCTCCCCGTCCGCGGTCAGGCCCGGCAGCATCCGCGAGCGAGAGCCGGTGGCGATGATGACGTTCGTCGCGCCGATCACGGTCTCGCCCGCCTCGCCCACCACGACGACGGTGTTCGCGTCCCGCAACGTGGCGCTGCCGATCACGACGTCCACGCCGTTCTTGCGCAGCAACCCGTCGACGCCGCGGTTCATCCGCTTCACGACCCCGCGCGAGCGGTCAACCGCCTTGTTCCAGTCCAGCGTGATCCCCTCGAGGCCGATGCCGAAGCTCTCGGCCTTGTCCTGGACGAAGTGGACCATCTCCGCATTTTTTATCAGCGCCTTGGTCGGGATGCAGCCCCAGTTGAGGCACACCCCGCCCAGGTTCGGGTCGCGGTCGATGACGACTGCCTTCAGCCCGAGCTGCCCAGCGCGGATGCCCGCGACGTAGCCGCCCGGACCGGCGCCGATGATCGCGATATCGTAGTGCTTGCTGTCTGCCAAGACGGGTCTCCTAAGTGGGGGGTCCGTACGGTGCGAACGGTGCGAACGGTGTGCACGATGTGCGCGATGTGACGAGAACGGCCCGGCCGCTACACCAGCATGCCGAGCGGCTGTTCGAGCAGCTGCTTGAACGTGACCAGGAACGCGGCCGCCGAAGCGCCGTCCACGATGCGGTGATCGGCCGACAACGTGCACTTCATGATCTGGCGGATCACCACCTCGCCGTCCCGCGCGACCGGCGTCGCGATCGCCCCGCCGACCGCCAGGATGCACGCCTCCGGCGGGTTGATGATCGCGGTGAACGACTCGACGCCGTACATTCCGAGGTTCGACACCGTGAACGTGCTGGCCACCGCCATGTCGTCGCTGGTCAGCTTGCCCTCCCGCGCCCGCGCCGCCTTGCCCGCGACGTCGGCCGCGATCTCGCCCAGGGGCCGAACGTCCACGTCCGGCGCCGTCACCGTGATCAAGCCGTCGTCCAGCGACACCGCCACGCCGATGTGGATGCCCGCGTGCCGCACCCGCGCGCCGTCGTCCCAGCTGACGTTCAGCAGCGGGTGCGCCCGCAGCGCCTTGCCGGCGGCCTTCAGCACGAGATCGTTCACCGACACCTTGCCGCCGCCGGTGGCCGCGAGTGCCGCATTGATCTGCGTGCGCAGCGCGAGGGCCGCGTCCATCTCGACGGCCATCGTGACAAAGATGTGCGGCGCCGCCTGCCAGCTCTGGGCCAGTCGATGGGCGATCGTCGTTCGGATCCGCGAGAGCGGCTCGCGCACGTCCGCGGCGGCCGGCTTGGTCGCGGGGCGCGCGGCGGCGGCGACGGCGGGCTGCGCCGCGGCGGCCAGCACGTCGTCGCGGGTGATCCGGCCGGACGGGCCGCTGCCGGCCACGGACGCGAGGTCCACGTGGCGGTCGGCGGCGATGCGGCGGGCGAGGGGGGAGGCGCGTAGGCGGCCGGAAGCGGCGGTGGACGGTGCGGCAGACGTCGTCGACGTGGCGGACGACGCGGTCGCCGCCGGGGCGACGGAGCCGTTGGTCGGGGGTGGCGGAAGGGCACCGGGTCCGAGCTGGGGCTCGGCGATCCCAGGAGGGAGGTCCGGTGTTGCCTGGGCAGACGCGGACGGGTCCGACGCTCCTGACGAGGGGGCGGGCACCGGCGCTTGCGGTGCAGCGGCAGCGGGCACGGTGATCGCCTCGTCCGCGCCGGCGATGATGGCGATCAGGGCGCCGACGGGGACGGTGGCGCCTTCGCCGACGAGGATCTTGCGCAGGACGCCCTCGTCGAAGGACTCCATCTCGATGTTCACCTTGCCGGTCTCGATCTCGGCCAGGATGTCGCCCTTGGCCACGGCGTCCCCTTCGGCCTTCAGCCACTTGAGGACGGTGCCTTCGGTCATGTCGTAGCCCATCTTGGGCATCGTCACTTCGGCGGCCACGGGCGCGCTCCTTGGGCGGGCGAACTGAGAGCTGGTGAACTGAGGGCGGGCGAACGAGAGGCTAGCGGGCGATGCTAGCGGGCGGAGGCCGGCGGGATCGACGGAGGCGGGCGTTCTAGCGGATGATGCCGTTCGCCTTCAGCGCCGCGAGGACGCCGTCGGCGTCGGGCCAGGCCGCGCGCTCGAGGTTCGCGGCGTACGGCATCGGGGCCTCGGCGCCGCCGATGCGCACGATCGGGGCGTCCAGGTAGTCGAACGCATGCTGCTGGACCCGCGCGGCCACCTCGGCGCCGATGCCGTAGCTCAGCCACGGCTCCTCGACGATGGCGATCCGGTTCGTTTTCTTCACGCTCTCGACGACCGTTTCGTGGTCGAGCGGCCGCAGCCAACGCAGGTTGATGACCTCGGCTTCCAAGCCGAATTCCTTGCTCAACCGCTCGGCCGCCTCGAGGGCGATGATCAGCCCGCGCGAGTACCCGACGAGCGTCAAGCCGCCCGCTGCGCCGACGCGCTCCACGTGCGCTTTGCCGACCGGCAGCGTGTAGTGGCCGACCGGCACTTTGCCCTTCGCGCGATAGAGCAGCTGATGCTCGTTGAAGAACACCGGGTCCTCCATCTGGAGCGCCATCGCCAGCATGCCCTTGGCGTCGTACGGCGTGGCGGGCGAGGCGACCGTCAGCCCCGGCACGGCGGCGAACATCGCGTCGAAGTGCTGTGAATGCGTCGCCCCGAGGCGAGTGCCGCCGGCGTTGGCGCGGAAGACGACGGGCGCGCTCGTCTGGTTGCCGAACATCGAGCGGACCTTGGCGGCATGGTTGATGATCGCGTCCGAGGCCAGCAACGCGAAGTTGACGGTCATGAACTCGGCGAGCGGCTTGAGACCGCCCATCGCGGCGCCGGTGGCGATCCCGCCGATGGCACCCTCCGCGATGGGCGTGTCGCGCACTCGGTCCTCGCCGAACTTGGCCGGCAAGCCGCGCGTCACGCCGTACGCGCTGCCGTAGTGGTCGATGTCCTCGCCCATGACGAACGCCGTCGGCGTGCCCGCCATCCAGTGGTCGATCGCCGCGTTTAGCGCCTCGCTCATCGACAGGTCGGCCGTCTCGGCGTCCGCGGCGGGCGGCTCGGCGGCCGGCGGCGGGACGGTGATGTAGGCCGTGAGGTCGGACAGCGGCGGCTCGGGGCTGGCGGTGGCGAAGGCGACGGCGTCGGCGACGGTCTTCTCGTTGCCCTTGGCCATCGCGTCGAACTCGTCCTCGGTGAGGTGATCGCCCTCCATCAGCTGGTGCTTGAGCCGCTCGATCGCGTCCTTCTTGCGCCAGGACTCGATCTCTTCCTTCGTGCGGTACAGGTCAGGGTCCGCCATCGAGTGGGCGCGGTAGCGGTACGTCATGACCTCGAGCAGCTGCGGCTCGCGCTGGGTGCGCGCCCGCGCGACCGCCTCGCTCATCGCCGCGTGCACCGCCAGGACGTCCATCCCGTCGCACGTGCCGGACTCGATCCCGAACGCGCGCCCCTTGTCGGCCATGCTGTGCACCGACGAGTGGAACGCCAGCGGCGTCCCCATCGCGTACAGGTTGTTCTCGACGACGAAGACGACGGGCACGTGCCAGAGCTTGGCGAAGTTCATCGTCTCGTAGAAGTAGCCGATGTTCGTCGAGCCTTCGCCCAGGAAGCAGACGCCGATCGTGTCGACGTCCTCCTTCATCACCGTCCGCTTGTACTCCGTGGCGAACTGGTAACCCACCGACAGCGGCAGCTGCCCGCCGACGATCGCCCAGCCGCCGAGGTAGTTGTGCTCCTTCGAGAAGAAGTGCATCGACCCGCCGCGCCCCTTGCAGACCCCGTCGACGCGGCCGAACAGCTCGGCCAT
>JBDTSC010000019.1:0-23765 GCA_039931375.1 Ardenticatenales bacterium | reverse complement strand
TCGATCGCTTCCAGCCGCACCCGCCCGATCCGCGCGCCGCCGATCGCCGCGCGCACCGCCGCGCCCAGGCTCTCGGGCGCGAGGACCGTGCCCGGCGTCAGGCCGTCGCGGACGTTGACCTCGGCATCGAACGACCCTGAGACGCCCGTGATCCGCACCCGCGCGCCCTCGTGCAGGCCGCGCGCGAGGGCATCGAACGGGCCGATCGCGACGTGCACGGCCGCCACGAGCGGGTGGAGGACGGTCGAGGCGGCGACGAGCCGGCCGGCGTCGAAGAGCGTCGTGGTCGGGATGAGGACGAGGTCGCCATCGCCGGCGATGTCCGAGGCCACGAGCGCGGCGTCGACGTGCGACATTTCGACGCGGACGGCCTCGCGGTCCGCGCTGTCGCCGGCGACGTTCGTCGCCTCCGCCGCGGTGAGCCACGGGGCGCCGATGCCCTGACGGTTCTCGTAGCGCGTGCCGACGTAGCTCACGCTCCGGGCATCGGTCAGCGGCGCGAACGGCAGGAAGATGTCCGTGGGAGCGGTGCGCGTCGCCGGCCCGAGGGCGGCGTAGCTGAGGCCCTCGTAGCCCGGCACGGCGCGCGCGATCTCGTCGAACACGTCGGACGGCTCGGCGAAGGCTTCGGCGACGCCGTAGCGGGACGCCAGGTCGCGCAGCGCCTTCCAGTCCGCGCGGGCGTGGCCGACCGGGTCGACGGCGGCGTACGTGCGTTGGACACGGCGCAGGAGCGACGTGAACGTCCCGTCCCGCTCGGCGGCCGATTGGGCCGGCAGGACGATGTCGGCCTGCTCGGCCGTCGGGGTCAGGTAGAGGTCCTGGACGATCAGCGTCGTGACGCCGTTCGCGCGCAGGTCGAGCGCCGGATCGTCGCCGACCGGGTCCGTGCCCACGATGTAGAGCGCCTGGACGCCGCCGGCCAACATCGCCGCCGCGTCGAGGCCGGCGCTGGTCGGCGGCAGCGCGGGCCATACGGCCGCCAGCCGTTCGCGTGCCGTCAGGTCGTCCACGCGGCCGTGGCCGGGAAGGCGGTCCGGCGAGAGGCCCATGTCCGCCGCCCCCTGGCTGTTCGCGTGCCGCCCTACCCCCACCAAGCCGGCGCCGGCGCGCCCGTGCTGGCCCGTCGCGGCGGCGTAGGCGGCCATCAGCGGCACGAGCCCGGCGTCGACCGCCGCTTGGCCGTACACCCACAGGACGCCGCCGCCCGCGCCGGCCAGCGTCCGGCCCGCCTCGGCGACGGCATCGGGATCGACGGGGTGGACGCCGTGCACCGCGGCGGGGCCGTGGTCGGCGAGGCGTTCGAGGAGCGCTTTGGCCGCGGCCGCGGATCCCGGCGCGGCGACGCCTTCGGCCGCGCCAACGCTTTCGGCCGCGCCAACGCCTTCGGGCACCGCGGAGTCGTCGGGCGTCTCGACCTTCTCCGGCGCAAGCGTCGCGCGGATGAGAGCGGCCAACAACGTCGCCTCGGCGCCCGGTTGGGCGCGCAGGTGCGCGGCGTGGCGGTCGAGCTTCTGCGGCGCGACGCCGAGCGTGACGATCGCGGCCCCTTGGCGGCGGGCCTTGTTGAGGCTGAGGAACAGGACGGGCGCCTCCGCCTCCGCGTCCAAGCCGACGACGACGATCGCGTTGCCGGCGCCGAGGTCGTGGACGATCGTCTCCGCGCCGGCGCCGAAGCGCGCCACGGCGTCGTCCGCGATCACCTTCGGGCGGTGGTCGACGTTGTTCGTGCCGACGACGGCTTTCAGGAAGCGGCCGAAGGCGTAAGCGTCCTCGTTCGTGAGCGTCGCCCCGGCGATGCCGCCGATCGCCGCCGGGCCATCGGCGGCCGCGGCCGCTTTCAGCGCGTCGGCGGCGCGGGTGAGGGCATCGTCCCAGGTGGTCGGGACCAGGCGGCCGGAGCCGTCGCGCACGAGCGGGTCCGTGAGGCGGCCGTCCGGGGTGGTGAAGCCGTGGCCGAAGCGGCCCTTGTCGCACAGCCAGATCTCGTTGACGGCGTCGTGTTCGCGCGGCATGACGCGCAGGACCTGGCCGTGGCGCGTGTCGTACGAGATGTTGCAGCCCACCGCGCAGTGCGGGCAGACGGCCGGGCGGCTCTCGAGCTCCCAGACGCGAGACTCGAAGCGGAAGTCGGCGGTGGTCAGGGCGCCGACCGGGCAGACGTCCGTCGTGTTGCCGCTAAAGACGGAGTCGAGCGGCGGGTCGGAGAAGCTGACGATCTCCATGCCCCGGCCGCGGTTCTCGAAGCCTAGGACCTGGTCGTCGGCGATCTCGTCCTCGAACCGGATGCAGCGCGCGCACAGGACGCAGCGCTCGCGGTCCAAGGCGATCAGCGGGCCGATCGGGACGGGCTTGGGGAAGTGGAACTTCTCGCCCCAGACGAACCGGCTCTGGCCGGGGCCGTAGCGCATCGTGAGGTTCTGGAGCGGGCACTCGCCGCCCTTGTCGCAGACCGGGCAGTCCAGCGGGTGGCTGGTCAGCAGGAACTCGAGGACGGCTTTGCGCGCGTCCGTGACCGCGTCCGTCTGCGTGCGGACGTGCATGCCCTCGCTGACGACGGTCGTGCAGCCGGCCATGAGCTTCGGGAAGTACTTGATGACGGGCTGCCCCGCGTCGTCAAGAACCGGCGCCTTCGTGGCCGGGTCCACGGCCGGCGTGCCGACATCGACCAGGCACATCCGGCACATCCCAACCGCCACGAGCTTCGGGTGGTGGCAGAAGATCGGCACCTCGACGCCCGCGGCGTGCGCGGCGTCGACGACGTTCGTGCCGGCGCCGACCGCGACGCTGCGGCCGTCGACGACGACGTGGACGAGCTTGGGAGCGGATCCGTTCGTGGCCATGGCCGCTTCGAGCGTGGCCGGGGCGCGGGCGCCGGCGCGGGTGGTTTGGCGCGGCCCGGGGGCGCCGGGCGGGCGGGGGCTATTGTATACGGAACGGGGGAGGAGGCACGTTGGGGGGCCATACCGTGGCATCATCCCCCTCACGCCCTACGATCAACGTTCCGTACGGAGGGACTGGCACATGGCCGCACGCATTCGGGTCGTCGTCGTCGCAATGCTGGGCATGGCGCTGGTCGTGCTCTCGCTCGCAGTCATTCCGTCGCGTACGCGCCAGACCTCGTCCCGGAGCGCCGAGCAGGCGGCGGTCGAGTCGGCCGAACTGACCGGCCGGCGCGCGGCGTTCCTGACGCGCCCGCCGGCCCGCTTCCGCCCGCCCGCGGATGGCGGCGACGCGCCGTGGCAGGCGGAGGTGCACGACGTCCGCGAGGGTGCGAACGCCGAGCCCGTGCGGCTCGTGCGGCCGCCGCGGCCGGAGTCCCTCTCCACGGAAGCGCGCCTGCGGGCCAGCGAGCTCGCCGAACTGGCGCAAACCGCGCCCACCGGCCCCGTGCCCGTCACCGCCACGGTCCTGGTGCTGCCGGTCGAGTACGCGGGCAGCGCCACGCTCGACCACCAGGTGCACACGCCCGATCTGAGCGAGTGCATCACCGTCACCGAGCACTTCGCCGGCCCGATGCACGGCGCGATCCCCTATCCGGGCGGCAGCCCCGCCACCACGATCGACAACCAGACCGTCTACTACCCGTCGACGGAACCGGACGACTACGCGCGGTTGATCTTCGGCCGGACCGGCTACACCGAACCGCTGCGCGCCGGCGACCCGAACGTGAACGGCGGCGCCGGCGTCGACATCGCGGGCCTGACGGTCGAGAACTACTTTCGGGACCAGTCGGACGGCAACGTGGTGATCACCGGCACGGTCGCGCCGTGGGTGGCGCTGGATCATCCCGAGGCGTGGTACGGCCTCGATCAGTGCGTGCCGAACGTCACCCCGCGGGCGATCCCGGACGAACAGCTTGGCTCGTTGGCCGGCATGACGGTGGCGGCGGCCGAGAAGCTGAAGGCGATGGACCCGGCCTACGCCGACTATGGGTTCTGGAAGCGCCTGGACACCGACGGCGACGGCTTCGTCGACAGCCTACTGGTCATGCACGCCGGCCGTGGCCAGGAGTACGGCGGCGGCAGCGAGGGCGAGGCCTCGATATGGTCGCGCTCCGCGAGCATTGCGGGCTACGCGGCGTACGCCGGGGGCTACGTGATCCACGATGGCGGCACGCCGGACGATCCGACGGACGACATCCGCCTCGGCGACTTCACGCTGATGCCCGAGGACAGCGACATCGGCGTGCTGGTCGAGGAGTTCGGCCACAGCGTCTTCGACGTCCCCGACCTGTACACGAACGACAGCTCGAACTCCGTCGGTTGGTGGGCGCCGATGTCCGCCGGCATCTGGGGCGGCGAGCTGGGGGGCGTCCGGCCGGTCAACATGCCGCTCTGGTTCCGCATGACCGCCGACTGCCACGGGCAACCGTGCGGCTGGGCCAACCCGATGGCGGTCGTGAGCTACACCACGCCGTCCGAGACGATCGTGCTCGGTCAGGCCGGCAGTCCGGCCGGCGGCAAGGTAGAAGCCCCGGACAGCCCGTTCTTCGGACAGACGATTCACGAAGGGCTGCGCGTCGACCTCCCGATTCAGTCCGAGACGGTGGCGAACCCTGCGGGCCCGGGCGGCGGCGCGTACACGGGCGCCGATTCCGGCGAGACGCGGACGATCGACCGCACGATCTACCTCGACCGCCTGCCGGCCGGTGACGGCCCGATCCTGCAGTTGGCAGCGGTCTGGAACATCCCGCGCTATTGGGGCTACTTCTTCGTGGAGGTCGATCCGGACGGCGACGGGGTGTTCGAGTCCCTGCCCGACCTGGACGGCCGCTTCAGCGACGACAACCCCTTTGGATTGAACGACGGCTGGGGCCTCACCGGCCCCGGTCCGTCGCCAGGGCCGAGCGCGCTGCGCTTCGATCTCTCCGCCTGGCGCCACCAGCGCCTGCCGCTGCGCCTGCGTTATATCACCTATCGCGGCGGTCCGGGCACCGGGGTCTGGCTGGACGACGTCGATCTGCACATCACCGAGCTGGGGCAGGACCTCCGCCAGCCCGTCGACGACTTCGGGGCCGGGCTGGGCGCTTGGACGAACGAGGGTTGGGTCGCCACGCCGTACACCCTGCACCATCCGCAGTACTACCTGGTCGAGTGGCGCAACGCCCAGGGGTGGGACCGTTCGCTCCTGGGCGCCTACCAGACCAACTACCGGGACGCGGACGAGTGGCGGGTCGACCGCGTGCCGGCGAACCTGCCCGGCGCCGTGGTGATGCTTCGCAACCTCAAGTATCCGTTCTCGGGCGCCCTGAACCCGCAACTAGCGGACCCGCCGAGCTGGGGCGCCAAGTACGGCCTGTTGGTGGTCGATCCCAACTTCACGCCGGTCGAGCGCCCGAGCGGCGGCCCCTTCAGCGGTGCGCTGCAGAGCCTGGACGCGGCGCTGACGCTGCCGGGAGCCCGGCAGCCCGACTACACGCTCGAGCTGCGCGATCCGGACACGAAGGCCCTGAGCGGCACCGAAACGATCGCCGGCCTGCCCGGCCGGTCGCGCTTCGACGACGCCCTGGGCTACGCGCCCGGCCTTCGGGCGGCCGCCGACGGCAAGCTCTCGCCCTGGGACGCCGATGGCAGCGTCGTCCTGCCGGCGCGCGACGGCATGCGCTACACGACCCGCGTCGTCGATAGCGCGGGAGCGCCGGCCGAGGACCGCTACGGCGAGCCCTACGCGGGCGGCCACGTTCTGGGCACCGGCGATCCGGGCGATGACAACGCCCAATACGGCGTCCGCATCGAGGTCGTCGGCCAGGCCGCGGACGGCAGCTGGGGCGCGGTTCGGGTCTACAACGCCGCGATGGACTACTCGCTCACGGCCGACCCTGTGCGCGTGACGCCGGCTGAGCCGGTGATGGTGACAGCCGTGCTGTCCAACCGCGGCGCGGTCGCCTCGTCGGTCGTCACGGTGAGCATCGAGGGCCGCATCGACGGCCAGCCGTTCTACACCACGACGCTCGCGGACCCGATCCGCGTCGCGAGCGGCGCGACGCTCGCGCGCACCGCGACGATCGATCTGCCGAGCGACATGGCCGCCCATGCCGGCGCGATCGTCGAGATCATCGCCCGTTTCGACGACGGCGATCACGTCTGGGTGCGCCGGCTCGCATTGGCGATCGCAGATGCGTCACGCATCTTCCTGCCGGCCCTTCAGGCGTTCGCGCAAGGGGCAGGCGCTGCGGACGCACCGTCGCCTCCGTGAGGCCAAGGCGTGACCCCGCTGCGGGAATCGCCCCTCAACGAACCAGCGATGCGATCTCCGCGATGGCCGCGATGGCCGCCGACGGCTGATCCCGTTCGATGTTGTGGCCGCTCGTTTCGGCGATCCGCTGCCGGCTCCTGGACGACAGGTCGAGAAACTCGGCCTGCCACCGTTGCCAGTCCGGCTCCGGATCCAATCCGCGCGATAGCACGATCAGCGGCGTCGCGCCGAGGCTCTTGATGGCGCCCACCTGCGCCAGGCTCTCGCCCATCCCCCTGCCCTCGTCGAGCGTCGTCTGGACCGCGCGCGGCGTCACCGAAAACGCGGCGTAGGCGCCCGCCAACCCCGGCGCCAAGCCTTCGCGCATCGCCGGCCCGGCCAGCAGGCGGACCAAACCGACACGCGCCGGCAGCGTGTAGATCGACAGCTCGCCCGCGGGCGCGGCCGGCAGCGGCGGCGGCGGCGGGACCGCCGGCCGTGCCCCGCTCGGGCTCATCGAGTCGACCAGCACCACCCCGGCCACGTCCGCCGCGAACGCATGCGCGAACTCCAGCACCGTCAGGCCACCCATCGAATGGCCCACCAGCACGTACGGGCCGGGAAGTTCGGCGCGCTGGAGCAACGTGCGCAGTTCCCGCGCGAAGTGCGCCGCCGTGCGCGGCAGCGGCCCCGGCTCGCTCCAGCCCATGCCCGCGCGATCGTACGTGCAGACCCGCGTCGTCTTAGCCGCCTCCGGCTGGACCCAGCTGCTCCAAGCCGCAGACCAGTCGCCCCAGCCGGCGTCGATGACGACGGTCGGAGCGCCGGTGCCCACGCAGTTGAGGTGCAGGCGATAGCCGCCGACGTCGACCATCCGACCGGGCGGGGGATACGCTGTCACGTCCGCGGCTTCCGCGGCCGATTCATAGAACGACCCGATCACGCCAAGGACGATCCCGAGCCCGACCAGCGCGGCCAGGCCGCGACCGATCCGGCGCAGCACTCGCCGCGGCTTGAGCGGGGCAGGCTTGAGCGGGGCAGGCTTGGGCGGGGCGGGCTTGGGCGGGGCAGGCTTGGGTCCGCTGTCCTGTCGCTGGGCGCTAATGCGCCGCACCGGCGACATGCCCCCGGTAGTCCGCCTCGAACTGCGCCAGCGTGCTCCGCGGCGCGGAAAGCGCGAACTCCCCCAGCGGGCAGAAGCACTTCGAGTCGATCTGCCGCACGACGTCGCCCAGCAGCGGGATGTCGGCCGCTTCGCCCTGACCCGTGACGATGCGGGTGAGGACGCGCTTCATCCAGAACGTCCCCTCGCGGCACGGTGAGCACTTGCCGCAAGACTCGTGCTGGAAGAAGCGCACCGTCTTGTAGGCCACCCACGCCATGTCCGTCGTCTCGTCCAGGACGATGAAGCTGGCCGAGCCCAGGATCGAGCCCGTCGCGGCGACGCTCTCCCAGTCGCAGTTCATCCCCATCGCCACGTCCGCCGTCAAGACGGGCGCCGACGCGCCGGCGGGCAGGAGCGCCTTCATCGACCGCCCCTTCCAGACGCCGCCCGCCATCGCCAGGACCTCGGCGAACGGTGTGCCGAGCGGCACTTCGTAGTTGCCGGGGCGCTCCACGTGGCCGGAGACGCAGATGATCTTCGTGCCGGGGCTCTTCTCGGTGCCGATCGCCTTGTACCACTCCGGCCCGTGCTCGAGGATCTGCGGCACGTTGGCCAGCGTCTCCGTGTTGTTCACGACCGTCGGGCAGGCGTACAGGCCGGCCACGGCGGGGAACGGCGGCTTCAGCCGCGGCATGCCCAGCTCGCCCTCCAGCGAGTTTAGGAGCGCCGTCTCCTCGCCGCAGATGTACGCCCCCGCGCCGGGCGTGACGTGCACCTCGACGCCGTAGTCCGTGCCGTGCAGCCCTTGCCCGAGGTGCCCGGCGGCGCGCGCCTCGGCGATGCAGGCCTTCAGGTGCGCCATCTCGTTCCAGAACTCGCCGCGGCTGTAGATGTAGACGTCGCGCGCGCCGATGGCGTAGGCCGCGATGACGGCGCCCTCGATGAACTGGTGCGGGTTGGAGAGCGTGATCTCGTGGTCCTTGAACGTCCCCGGCTCGCTCTCGTCGTTGTTCACGACCACGTAGCGCGGCTTGTCGATGCCGGCCGGGACGAACGACCACTTGAGCCCGGTCGGGAACCCGGCCCCGCCGCGGCCGCGCAGCCCGCTGGCCTTGACGACGTCGATTACCTCCGCGGGCGTCATCTCGGTGACGGCGCGCTTCAGCTGCGCGTAGCCGCCGTGCGCGACGTAGACGTCCAAGCGGTCCAGGTTCGGGATCGCGCGGTGGCGCAGGACGACGTGCTGTTCGGGCATGGTGGGCCTTCCTAAGAGTGGCGTCGGAGGGCTCGGTCAGCGAGGAACCGTGGACGATGGGCAGTTCACGATAAGCAGTTGACGATGGGCAGTTGACAATGGGCAGATGACGATGGGCAGATGACGATGGGCAGATGACGATGGGCAGATGGTGCCAGATTGTCGGCATGGCGGCCAGCGTGGGCGCGGCGACGTCGGGACATGCCAGTGGCCGCGCGGCCGTTGCCTCGCGCGTGCTGCGCGTCGCACATCGATCCGCGCGCCGCGAACGGCGCCCCCTCCTTCGTCATCGAGGAAGGGGGCGCCGATTCGGTCACCTGTGCCGCGCTGCGCCGCCGCTCAGTGATGCGCGGCCCACGTCACGCGCCATCCCGGCGACGGCTACCGGTTGAAGGCCACCGGCAGGAACGCACGGCCGGTGGACCCGCCGGTCGACGTCGGCGTCGCATCGACGCCCGGCGTGGCGTTCATCCACGGTGTCGCGGTGGGCAACGTCACGCTCGTCGGCCGCCCGTCCGGGGTCGGCGTCGCGACACCGTCCGGCAGGCACGCGGCCACGCGGTCGCGGTCGACAGTGCTGATCCAGCCGTTGCCGTCCAGATCGGCGCGGGCGTTCCAGCGCGGACTGCCGATCACGCTGCCCAGCGCGGCATCGACCGCGAGCCAGTCGTCGACGTCGACGTGGCCGTCGGCGTTGACGTCGCACGGCTCCCCGCCCGCGACGGCGCCGCTCTGCGTCAGCGTGGGCCAGTAGTGGTCGGCAACGATGGCCAGCGGTTCGGTGGACGACAGGATCACCGGTCCGACGAAGGAGGGACCGACGCAGTCGTTCGCGTCCAACGCGTAGGTTTCGCCCGGCGCAATCGCGTCGATGTTGCAGCGGGTCTGGTCCGCCGGATCGGCGCCAAAGGCTATCGCGACTTGGGCACACCGCAGTCCGGCGTTTTGGACGTAGACGATCGACTGACGGGAGAAGTCGCCGTACGGCGCCGACGCGTACACCTCGCCGAGGTTGTACACCCAACGATCCGGACGGGTCTGACCCAGCGCCACATCGCGTCCGGTCGGCGCGTCGTAGACGGCGACGGTCTCCAGACTGGGCGTGATCACGTCGGGACACGACCGGCCAACGGTGGCCGTGATCGGAGGTCCGACCAGGCGGTCCATCGGCAGCCCGTCGAAGCGCCCGCCGAGCAGCCATGCCTCGTCGAGTCGCCGCCACGCGTCGCACGAACTGCGTATGCTGCCGCCCGCGCACAGCACCTCGGCGGCGGTGCGCGTTTCGCCGGGCCGAATGCCAAGCGTGTCGAGCGAGTCCGCGTCGAGGCTGAGCACCACCCAGCTCGCACCGTAGAGGCCGGACGGCCACGTCCACGTCGCACCGGGCGCCAGGAGCGACGAGCATGCGACCTCGAGGGGCTCGGCGCAGTTCGGAGCGCAGAAGCCTGCAACGTCCATGAGCACCGCCAACAACTGGGTCGGTCGGGTGCCACGGTTCGTCACGCGGATCGTCGCCGCGCACGCATCGTCGGACCCCTGGTACGATGTCATCGGCAGGTACACGGTGGCGTCCGCCGGCCCCTGGGCGTCGCGCGCTGGTGCCGGCTCGGCGACGAGGCCGCACGGCACGGCAAGCGCCGCGGAGCGCAGTACCGCCGCTTCGGCCCCGGTCACCACCATGCCGAGGGTGGCGCCACTTTCGTCGCCCGGCGCGTCCTCGACGGCCACCGTGCCCTTGCGCACGACGGTCAGCACACCGAGCTGGCCCGGCGCATCCGTCGGTGCCTGACCCCGCCATGCCGTAGCGCTGACCGCCAGCTGCCCGCGCATGCCGACGTGAATGCCGCCGGGCGCCTCCGCGCTCAAAGCAAGGGAGCGCTCGCCGGCGCCTATCGTCCGACAGATGCGCTGCACGAGGCCGTTGCTGTCGTAGATCGCCGCCGCGACATCGAGAGCGCCGTCGCCGCCCCCGGCGCGGACGATGGCAACGTCCGACGCCAGCCCGCTGTTGCTTAGGTCGTTGTACGCCATGGGAACAGCGATGACGTCCATCGCCGTCACCGCGGCGGGCGCATTCGGGTTCAGCGGTGCGAACTGCGTGTCGTACGTCGTCCCGCCGAACCCAGGACGCTGCCCCTCACGTTCAAGGCGGACGTGCGCGCGAGCCGTCAGCATCGAACCTGAGGCGGGTTCGTCGACGACGGCGAGTACTCCCAGCGACACCATGGACGTCTGCGTAACAGTCAGCGTTCGTGTGACCGTACCGCCGGCACAGATCGAGCCGAACGCCGCATCGCCCGAGGCGCCGAACAAGGTCAGCCGCGGCGTCGCGTCCGACGCGCCCGCATTGTGAACGGCGACGTCGATATGGTTGAAGCCTGGATCGAGCATGAGGGGCGCGAAGAGCGTCGCCCCGCCTTCCGCGTCGGCCTGGCCGCCCAGCCGATCGGCGCCGTCCGCTTCGGTGGCGAGCGACGAGGCGCGGCTGCGGTCGTAGGCGACGGCGAACGGCTCGACCCCCTCGACAATCGCCGAGCCGGACCACGGGCTCGACACGAGCGCGGACAGCACGCCGGCCCACTGGCCGCCCGGTCCGACGGCCATGGAGACGACTGGCTCGCCGGGGGCGCACGCCACGCTGTCCTGCAACCGCACTGCGTACGTGGCGGTGACCGTGCCGGTGTTCAGCACGTAGATGCGCGTATCGTCGGGCCGGCTCGTCCGTGCCCCGGTGCCCAGGTTGTCCAAGCGCACCGTGTGGCTGCCGGCCGCGGGCGCCGCCAACCGGACGGCACCGTAGAGCGAGGTGTCGTCTAAGCTAGACACCGCGTCATCGGGACACGAGCGATGGACGCTGATGGCCAGCGGGGCGCCGCCCATGCGACCGAGCGGAAGACCCGACCAGTCGGCGCCGGTCCACCACGCCGTCCAAAACGCCGGCCACGCCGACGCATCGGCGGCGAGCTGCCGGGCGAGAACTTCGCACAGTCGAGCAGCCACCAAATCCGTGTCGCCGTCCGGCCCGACCGGATCGAGTGTCCGCACCGCCGTCACGCTGAGCACAATGCCGGCCCGACTGGCCGTCGGGACACTGGCCCCCATGAACGACCAGCCGGCGCCCGGTCGCATGAGTCCGGAGCACTCGACGCGGGTCGGGCGGTTGGGGCCGCCGACGTACGTACCATCCTTCGCTGCGCCCACACCGATCAACAACGCGACGGATGCGTCCGTCCCCACGTTCTGAACGCCGAGCCAGCTCTCGCAGATGTCGTCGTCGCCAAGTACGTTCAGCACGGGAGCGGCGTACGCTGGACCCGGTTCGACCATCTGCGCGGCGACACCGGTAGGATGCTCGACGCCGTCCCCCAGCCAGCGACCGGCCAGAGCGCCTCCTGCGAACAGCATCGCGACCACGAGCGCGCGAAGCGCTTGCCCTACGGAATGCCGAGCCATTGCACTTCCCTCCTTGTGATGACGAAACAACGGTGCGAAGTTAGGCGATGGCAACCGGCCGCTCGGTCCGGTTCGTGCCGGCGTCGCGGTCACGTGCTCCGGGCGTTCGGGCCGGTCGTCACGCTTGGGACAAGCGTAGCAGGGTCTGCCTGGGCGGCAACCGACAGGTCGGGGCGGCCAAGTGGGGAGCTAGGGGGCGGAATCGACCGTTCGCCGCCCGTCGACAGGCCAATTGGGCCGGTCTGGCCGCTGCCGCGAAGGGGGATCGGCTGGGCAAACACCCGCCGTGCCTCGAGCGCCCCCTGGCGCGGCACTCGCCGCGTGCCCGGCGGCCTACTCAGCGACGTCGTCGACCGCCCCCAGCCCGTACGGCGCGCCGACGGCCGTCCGGTCGGCGTCCGCCTTGGCCTTGAGGGCTGTGACGATCGCATCCAGCCGCTCGGGCGTGAGGTCGTGGAAGTACGTCAGGTTCACCTGCATCATCGGCGCCCGGTCGCAGGCGGCCAGGCACATCGCCTCCTCCACGCTGAACAGGCCGTCCGGACTCGTCTCGCCGGGCTTGGCGACACCGAAGGCGCGGCAAACCTCGGGCAGGAACACCTCGGCGCCGCGCAGCGCGCACGGCAGGTCCGTGCAGTAGTGGACCACCATGCGGCCGTGCGGCTCTTCCTTGAAAAGCGAGTAGAAGCCGACGACGCCGCGGACCTGCGTGGCGTCCATCTCGAGCAACGACGCGACCTCTTCGATCGCCTCGGTCGTGACGCGGCCGTACGCGGCCTGGGCCAGGTAGAGCAGGTCGAGCACCGCCGACGCCTGGCGATCGTCCGGGTACTTGGCGATGGCCGCCGCGACATCGGCGGCGAAGGCGCGCTGCAGGCGGTCGGCGGCGGGCAATGCGGCGGATTCAGCCATCGAACGGCTCCCATCGAACGGCGATCGCGGCGCCAACGACGCGCCGGCGCCCGTCTGGGCTGATGGCGCGGTGGACGCGCGCCGATGATACCACGGCCGACCCGCCGGCAACGCCCTCAGTCGGAGCGATCCGCCTCGCCATCCCCCGGCCGTGCCCTCGCTCTTCGACGCGCGAGCGCCGCCACAAGCGCCGCCACCGCACCGGCGAGGACGACCCGCACCCCGATCACACCGGATCGCGGTCGTTCTTGGGACTCCGAACCCGGGCGCGGCTCGTCGCCAGGCGCGGTGGCGGTCGCGGCCGCGCCCGGCGCGGCGGTGGCCGCTCCGGCGGACCCGGTGGCGGGCGAAGCCATGTCGGGCCCCGCCGTGGACGCCGTCGCCGCCATCGACGCCGCGGCCCCCTGCGGTCCGACGCGCCCGCCGCCGATGCGGCGCACCGCGATCACGCTGGGCCGCGGCGGCCCGTCGCCGTCCGGCCAGCGGCTGGCAGGCGCCTCGAACGTGCCGCCCTCGCCCGGATGCTGGATGGCCACGAACAACGCGGTGCCGTCGGGTGAGAAGCACGGTCCGGTCACCTCCGAGCCCGGTACGGACGACAGGAACTGCCGCACGGCGCCGCGCCGGGGCCCGTCCGTCGGGACGACGTAGAGGCCATCGCGGATGCCGAGCGTGTCGGGCTGCCCGTCGGTGGCGATCCACAGGTTGCCGGCCGCATCGAACGTCAGGTTATCTGGGCTGGCGATCGCGCTCACATGGGACTTGTCGAAGCCGGCGAAGTACGTTTCGGGGTCCGCCGGATCGCCGCACAGGAGCAGGATCTCCCAGTGAAAGCGACGCCCGGCATGATCTCCGTCGTCCTCCGTCAGCTCGATGACGTGCCCAAACTTGTTCGCCTTGCGCGGATTGGCCGGATCGGACGGCGGGAAGCCCTCCAGACCGCGGTTGTTGTTGTTCGTCAGCGCCAGGTACACGCGTCCGGTCGTCGGACTGACCTCGATGTCCTCGGGCCGGTCCATCTTCGTCGCGCCGAGGGCGTCGGCGGCCGAGCGCGCGTCGATGACGACGTCCGCCTGCGTCGTGAAGCCGTCGGCGGCGGTCAATCCGGGGGCGCCGTGCTCGAGGGCGAGCCATTCGCCCGTGCCGTCAGGCTGGAATCGCGCCGCCAGCAACGTCCCGTCGTCCAGCAGGTCCGCGTTCGCCGCGGCGCCGCCGGACACGTAGGGCCGGCGGGTGACGAACTTGTAGACGTACTCGAAGCGGTCGTCGTCGCCCGAGTAGAGCACGAGTTGGCCGCCCTTGGCCACCGTCGTCGCCGCCCCCTCGTGCCGAAAGCGGCCGAGCGCCGTGCGCTTGCGGGGCACGCTTTCCGGGTCGAACGGGTCGAACTCGACGATCCAACCGAAGCGGAACGCCTCGTGCGGCTCGCGCTCCGCATCGAAGCGCGGGTCGATGCGCTCCCAACCGAAGTCGCTCTCCGCCAGCATGCCGTAGCGCTTGTGCACGCGTGCGTCCGGGCCGGCGGACCCGTCGTCGGACGCGGCGAGGTGGGCGAAGTACTTCTGAAAGTTCTCCTCGGACGAAAGGATCGTGCCCCACGGCGTCGTGCCGCCGGCGCAGTTGTTCAGCGTCCCGCGCACCGTCCGCCCATCGGGATCGTCGCCCGTGCGCAGCCGTGGGTCGCCGGCGGCCGGGCCGGTGATGGCCATCGGCGTCTCGGCGGTCAGGCGGCGGTTGAGCGTGCTGTCGCGCACGACGGTCCACCTCCCGTCGCCGCCGCGCGCGATCTCGACGACGCTGGCGCCATGGGCCTGCATCTCGATGCGCAGCTGCTCGTCCGTCGGCGCGCCCGAAGCGTTGGCCGGGAACATGATCTCGGGGTTGACGTACTCGTGGTTCACGACCAGCACGCCACGATCGGCGCTGCCCTCGTGCGGCAGGAACGCGACGTAGTCGCAGTTGTAGCCGAACTGGCGCGCCTGAGCAGCGGCCGTCTGCGCCGCCGGGTCGAACGCCGGCGCGTCCGCGAACAGGGCGTCGCCCCAGCGCACGACCACGTCCACGACGTGCCCGTCGGCCACGGCGACGTCGTCGGCCAGCTCGGTCAGCAGCGGCATCGCCGTCACCGCGGGCGCAGCGGGCGCAGCGGGCGGCGTGGCGGCCGACACCTCCTGGCCCAGCGCCGCGCGCGGCCAGACGCCGATCGCGCCGGCCGTCACAGCGCCGGCGCCGGCGGCCAGCACGGCCCGCCGCGAGAAGCGGCGCGCGGCGACATGCTCGAACGTCGGCGCCTGGACGGTTCCTTCACGACCTGCACTCGGCTGCATCGCTACCGCTCCTGGCGTGGATTGTGGACGGACGGCGATGCCGGCCGTTGCCGGAGTCGACGACCACGGTGTGCGCATCGGCCAGCGCCGCCGTGCCGCGTACGACCTCCCGGCCGTTGCGCACGAGGTCGAAGTCGTACGCGCGCTCGTTCGCTCATCGCCTGCCGTCTCCGCTGGGCATGTCGCACTTCGCGTTGGCCCGGCAATGCCGGCCATCGAATACCACGAAACGACCCGCGACGTCGCCTCATCATGGCCCGTTAACGCATTACGGCCCTTCGCTCCGCCGATGCCCCGGCCGATGATTGTGGGCGGCGGCATGGGCGGACCGTGGGCGGACAGTGGGCGGACCAGAGCGCTCCCGTGCTCGGCGGGGTGCCGCTCGAGTTCCCGCCGGGCCACACGCGTGAGGGCGGGAACGAACCGGCGCCGTTCGCCACTTGGGGCCAACATTCGGTAGAATCTCCTTCGCGGCACCCCACCCGCGTCCGACTATCGATCGTACTGCGACGCATCGTGGTGGCTGCGCATGTTCAACTCCCGTCTCGGCGCGCTCATTCGCAAAGAGTTCATCCAGATCGTCCGCGACCCGCGCACGCTGGCGCTGACGTTCGCGATGCCCGTGATCCAGCTGTTCCTGCTGGGCTACGCCGCCACGAACGACGTGCGCAACATCGCCCTCGCCGTCGTCGACAACGATCGCACGGCGGCGTCGCGGGCGCTCTTGGAGACGTATCGGGCCGCGGACTACTTCCAGATCGCGTTCGACGCCGACTCGGAACGGCAGGTGCGCGACCTCATCGACCGCGGCGATGCTCGGGCCGGGTTGCTGATCCCGCCGGGCTACGGCCGACAGTTGGCGCGGGGCGAGACGGCGACCGTGGCGTTCGTGATCGACGGCTCAGACCCGACCGTCGCGAACACGGCGCTGGCCGCGGCGAACCTCGTCGGCCAGGCCAAGGCGACCCGCCTGTCCGTCGAGCGGCTGGCGCGGCGCGGGACGGCCGGCCCCGGCGCGCTGCGGCCACCGCTCGAGGTGCGCACGCAGGTCTGGTACAACCCGGATCTGATCAGCGCCTACTACATGGTGCCGGCGCTCATCGGCCTCATCCTGCAGTTCATCACCATCATCCTCACCGCCACCGCCATCGTGCGCGAGCGCGAGCGCGGCACGATCGAGCAGCTGATCGTCACCCCGATCCGCCCCTGGGAGCTCGTCGTCGGCAAGCTGGCGCCGTACGTCGTCATCGCGTTCATCGACATGCTCGAGATCCTGGTGGCCGGCGTCCTGATCTTCGGCGTACCGATCAACGGCAGCCTGCCGCTCCTGCTGGTGCTAGCCGCGCTCTTCCTGGTCACGACGCTGGGGATCGGCCTGTTCATCTCCACGATCACGAACACGCAGCAGGAAGCGACCATCCTGGCGATCTTCTTCAACCTGCCGTCGATCTTCCTGTCGGGCTTCTTCTTCCCGCTGGCGGCGATGCCCAAGGTGCTGCAGATCGCCAGCTACGCGATCCCCCTTCGCTACTTCCTGATCATCGTCCGCGGCATCGTCCTCAAGGGCGTCGGCATCCAGGCGCTCGGCGGCGACATCCTCGCGCTGTCCCTGTTCGCCGTCGTGATCATGGGCGCGGCGGTGCTGCGCTTCCACAAGCGACTCGACTGAGGTCGGGACGCGGACCCACGGGCCGTTTGCCGCAACAGAACCCTTGCGCACCGCCGCATCCGGAGGCTGAAATGAACGTCAAACCAAGAGCCGTCGTGGCGATCGTCGTCATCGCCCTCGTCGCCCTCCTCGCGTGGAGCACGCTCGCGCGGTCCGACAGCGCGAACGCGGCGCTGACCGCCTCCGGGACGATCGAGGCCGACGAGGTCAACGTCGCCGCCGAGCTGGGCGGCCGCGTCACGGCGGTGGAGGCCCGGGAGGGCGACGCGGTGAACGCCGGCGATGTCGTCGTGCGCCTCGACCCCGCGCTGCTCGATGCCCAGCGCGCGCAGGCCGCCGCGGCGGCCGAGGTCGCCACGCAGGCGGTCGCCGCCGCGCAGGCCGCCGCGGGGACGTCGACGCAAGGAGCGGGCGCGGTGCAGCTCGCCGCCGCACGGGCACAGGCATCCGCCGCGGCATCGGCGGTCCGTGTGCTGGACGTGCAGGCGACCAAACTGACCGTCCGCGCCCCGATCACCGGCGTTGTTCTCGCGCGGGCGATCGAGCCGGGCGAGATCGCCGGTCCCGGCGCGACGCTGCTCGTCATCGGTCGGATGGACGATCTGTCGCTCAAGGTGTTCGTGCCCGAGGACCGCTACGGGAACATCGATCTCGGCCAGACCGCCGAGGTGCGGGCCGACGCGTTCGGCAGCCAGATCTTCGACGCCACCGTGACCCACATCGACGAGACGGCGCAGTTCACGCCGCGCAACGTCCAGACGGTGGCCGGACGGCGCAGCACGGTGTACGGCATTCGGTTGCGGGTGGTGAACAAGCGGGACCGCTTGAAGCCCGGCATGCCGGCCGACGTCACGTTCGACAACTGACGCCGCGCATGCCGGAGCGAGACGCACGGCCGCTGGTCGAGGCCGAAGGGCTGCGCAAGTCGTTCGGTGAGACCACCGCCGTTCGGGGGGTCAGCTTGACGGTGCGCCCCGGCGAGGCGTACGGGCTGGTCGGACCGGACGGCGCCGGCAAGACGACGACGATGCGCCTTCTCGTCGGCGCGCTGCGGATGGACGACGGCTGGGCGCGGATCGACGGCCATGACATCGCGACGGACACGGAGCGCGCCCGCGCCGAGCTCGGCTACCTGGCCCAGCGCTTCAGCATGTACGGCGATCTGACCGTCGCCGAGAACGTACGCTTCTTCGGGCAGATCCGCGGCGTCGCCGGCGCCGAGCTGGCGGCGCGCACCGCCGAACTGCTCGGGTTCGTCGGCCTCACGGGGTTCGAGGACCGCATGTCCGCCGTGTTGTCCGGCGGCATGAAGCAAAAGCTGGGCCTGGCGTGCGCGCTGATCCACCGGCCACGGGTCGTGCTGCTCGACGAGCCGACGGGCGGCCTGGATCCGGTCACGCGCCAGGACTTCTGGCAGCTGATCATCCGACTGATCGCCGACGGCGCCGCCGTGATCGTCAGCACGCCCTACATGGACGAGGCGGTCCGCTGCACGCGCCTCGGCTTTCTGCGGGACGGGGCGATGTTGACGGAGGGCGCGCCGAGCGCGCTGACGGCGCCCTTTGCCGACCGCATCCTCGAGGTGATCGCCGCGCCGCGCGCGACGGTGCTGGCCGTCGTCGCCGCCGATCCCGACGTCGAGGATGTCGCGGCGTTCGGTGATCGCTTCCACGTGCGCGTGCGCGCCGCGAGCGGTCCGCTCGGCCGCCTGCCCGCCGCGCTCACCGCCGCGGGCGCCAGGGTGCAAACCGTTCGCCCGATCCCCGCCACGCTCGAGGATGCCTTCATCGCCCTCCTGGCCGCCGATGCGCCGGACGCGCCGCCGGCCGCGACGCTATCGCCGGCGGCCGTGCCGGCCGGCGCGCAGGCCGCTCGATGACGCCGCTCAACGAACGGCTCGGCGAATCGGTCGGGCCGGCGGCCATCCCGGCGGCCATCCCGTCGCAAGGCTTGGCGGCGGATGTGGGCGCGGCGCCCGGCCCGGCGATCATCGCCGACCACCTCGTCAAGCGCTTCGGCTCGTTCACGGCCGTCGACGACGTGTCGTTCGAGGTCGCGCGCGGCGAGGTGCTCGGCTACCTCGGCCCGAACGGCTGCGGCAAGACGACGACGATGCGCATGCTGCTGGGGCTGCTGCGCCCGACCTCCGGCACGGCGATCGTCCTCGGCGACGACATCACCGTCGACGCGGAGCGCATCCGGCCGAAGGTCGGCTACATGAGCCAGCGCTTCGCGCTGTACGAGGAGCTGACGGCCGCCGAGAACCTGGCGTTCTACGCCGGCCTGTACAGCGTGCCGCCCGCCGCCACCGCCCGCCGCATCGATGCCGTCGCCGAGCGCGTCGGCATCGATGTCCACCGTGACACGCGCGCCGGCCAGATGAGCGCCGGCTGGCGCCAGCGCTTGGCCCTCGGCATCGCCCTGATCCACGAGCCGCCGCTCCTGCTGCTGGACGAGCCGACGTCGGGCGTCGACCCGCAGGCGCGCCGCGCCTTCTGGGACATCATCTACGACCTGGCCGCCGAGGGCCGGACGATCTTCGTCAGCACGCACTACATGGACGAGGCCGAGCACTGCCACCGCCTGGGGATCATGAACCGCGGCCGCCTGCTGGCGCTCGACTCGCCGACCGCGCTGAAGGCCACCGCCGTCTCCGGACCCGCGTGGGAGATCTTCGCGTCGCCGCTACTGCCGCTGTTGGATGCGCTCGGCCGTATCGGCGGAATCGAGCAGTTTCGCCTCCTCGGCGACCACGCGCACGCGGTCACGGTGCGCGGCGCACACGACGAGGCGTCCCTCACCGCGGCGCTGCGCGGGCTGGGCATCGCCGACGCGGTGGTGCGAGCGGCGGAGGTGACGTTGGAGGACGTGTTCATGGCATTGGCGGGACGGGGGTGATGGGGTGGGCGACGCCATAGTTGAACGGTGGGCACTACCACCCCCGACGATCAGCGATCGACCTCGCCCATCACCGGATCCAAGCTAGCCACCGCCGTCACCAAGTCCGCCACCTGCCGCCCCACGACCATCGGCTCCAGCGCCTGCAGGTTCACGAAGCTGGGCGAGCGCATGTGCACCCGCCACGGCTTGGCGCTGCCGTCGCTGACCACGTACATCCCCATCTCACCGCGCGGCGCCTCGACGGCGGCGTAGGCCTCGCCGGCCGGCGGCCGGAAGCCCTCGGTCCAGAGCTTGAAGTGGTGGATCACCGCCTCCATGCTCGTGGCCAGCTCGTGCTTCGGCGGCGGCGCGACCTTGCGGTCGGACGTCGTGTACGGGCCATCGGGCAGGCGGGCGAGCGCCTGGCGGGCGATCTTCACGCTCTCGCGCATCTCGGCGATCCGCAGCAGGTAGCGGGCGTACGCGTCGCCTTCCGTGTACACCGGGACGTGGAAGTCGTACTCTTCGTAGCCGCAATACGGCGCGCACTTGCGCAGATCGTACGCCACGCCCGTCGCGCGCAGCACGTGCCCGCCCGCGCCCAGCGCCAGCGCGTCGGCCGCCGAGATGACGGCGACGCCAACCGTTCGGTCGCGCCAGAAGACGTTGTTCGTGAGCAGCGTCTCGTACTCGTCGATCGCGCGGGGCAATCGATCCAGGATCGCGGTGACCGCCTCCTCGAATCCGAGCGGCAGGTCGAACGCCAGGCCGCCGGGCCGGATGTAGATCGGGAACATCCGCGCGCCGCCGACCAGCTCCATGACGTCCAGGATCGCCTCGCGCTCGCGGAACGTGTACATCACGGCGCTGGACGCCCCGAGGTCAAGCCCATGGATGCCGATGAACACGAGGTGGCTGGCGATGCGGTCCAGCTCCGCCAGGATCACGCGCACCACCGTCGCCCGCTCGGGCACGTCGACGCCGAGCAGCTTCTCGACCGCCAGGACATACGCCAGGCTGTTATGAATCGGCGACAGATAGCCCATCCGCGGCGCGAGCGTCATGCCCTTGACGTACGTCTTGGCCTCGAACGTCTTCTCGATTCCGGTGTGCAGGAACCCGATGTCCGGCGTCGCCGACACGACGATCTCCCCGTCCAGCCGCACGACGACGCGCAGCACGCCATGCGTGCTCGGGTGGTGCGGGCCGATGTTGAGGACCATCGGCTCGTCCACGACCGGACGCGGCTCGGGGGCCGGGCGGGGGGAGGTGGGCGGGGCGGGGGGGGTGAGCAGGTCGACGGGGGTCATGGGCGTGGCTCGCTGGTAGGTAGGACGGACGGGCTGAAGTGCCCGAGGAGGCCCTCACCCCCGGACGCCCGAAGGGCGTCCGACCCCTCCCCCAATGCTGGGGGAGGGGTGTTCAGGTGAGCGTCGATCGCGTCGAGGACATCGTCGAGGTGGTGCAGGACCGCGTCGTTGGAAACGCGGAGCACGGAGTAACGGTGGCGGCGAAGATGTTCGGTGCGGGCGTTGTCGCGTGCAATCTGTTCCGGTTCGTCGTGGTAGCCGCCGTCCACCTCCACGACCAGGCGTCGCTGCGAGCAGTAGAAGTCCAGAATGAACCGCCCGACCGAGTGCTGGCGCCGGAAACGGTACCCGTCAAGCCTCCCGTCGCGAAGGGCTTCCCACAACACCTGCTCGGCCGGCGTCATCGCCCGGCGCATTTCCCGCGCCGCCGACTCGACCTCCGCCAACGTCCCGCGAATTCGCATCATGGCTGTCCGATTCCCCTCCCCCAGCATTGGGGGAGGGGTCGGCTCGCTTCGCGAGCCGGGGGTGAGGGCCTCCAGGGGCACGCGTCCATCCTCACTTCCGCGCAAACGGCTTCTTGGCGTAGATCTCCTCCTGGTTGAACGAGAACGCCACCTCCTCGTACACCAGCGGATGATCCTTGCGCAGCGGGAAGCCCTCGTATTCGTCGGGCATGAGGATGCGCCGCAGGTCGGGATGCCCGGCGAACTCGATGCCGAACAGGTCCCACGTCTCGCGCTCGTGGAAGTTGGCGGTAGGGAACAGCGAGGTTAGGGAGTCGACGACGGCATCGCCCGCCGGCACGGGCACTTTTAGGCGCAGCTCGCGCAGGGGGTCGTCCGGCGACGGGACGGGGTTGCCGGCGAGCATGCTCGCCGGAAGCGCCGCCAGGTGGGCGACGACGTGGAAACGGGGCTCGACGGTGAGGTAGTCGACGGCCGTCACGTCGCGCAACATGTTGTAGCCGCGCTCGTCGCGCAGGAACCGCACGGCGTCGCGGTAGGCGGCGCGGTCGACGAGGGCGGTGGGCTCGCCGAGGGGGGTGCCGGTGGCGTGGACGGCGTCCGGGAAGCGGGTTCGGAGGGCGTCGAGGTCGGCTGGTTCAGTTTGGGATGTCATCGCATATCCTCGGCCTGTCGATGGGCCCTGGTTCATAGGAGCGATTGTTCAGTTCTGACGGTTGTCGCATCAGCACTCGAATCGCGCATCGCGCGTTCACATCGTGCGCGATCTCGAATAGCCCAAGTCCGTAGCCGCCAACCCATCGCCCAAGAAATGCGTAGCCGACGAGTGCGATCAAGACGGACGCCAGTCCACCGAGCCACAGATGTCGCTCTCGCACTGCCCAAAGGACCATGAGGGCGATCATTCCAATCGCCACTACTGCGGGCCAGAACATTAGAGCTACGACGACACCCTTGTAGATGAGGTCGTCGTCGCCCCACACCGCTCTGACCACGATGATCAGGCCGATCAGTGCCGCAATGAAGAGGTTGTGGACAGGGCGATGCCTCAATTCCATCGCCGGTTCATACCTCACCCCTCGACCCGCAACCCCAACCCCGCCTTCCGATCCCGCCAGCTGTCCATCCCCTCGGCCTGAATCTGCTCGTGCAGCTTCAGGATCCCATAGGTCAACGCTTCCGGCCGCGGCGGGCAACCGGCCACGTAGACATCGACCGGGATCACCTCGTCGACGCCCTGGACCAGGGCGTAGTTGTTGAAGATGCCGCCGCAGCTGGCGCAGTCGCCCATGCTGATCACCCACTTGGGCTCGGGCATCTGGTCGTAGATCCGGCGGATGACGGGCGCCATCTTCCGGCTCAGTCGGCCGGCGACGATGATGAGGTCGGATTGGCGCGGCGAGGCGCGCATCAGCTCCATCCCGAAGCGGGACAGGTCGTTGCGGGCCATCTGGGTGTGCATCATCTCGATCGCGCAGCATGCCAGCCCAAACAGCGCCGGCCAGACGGAGTTCGCGCGGGCCCAGTTCACGCCGGTGGCCAGCGTCGTCGTCACGTAGCCCATCTCGCCGGTCTTGCCGTCGGCGAGCTGGTCGGGGGTCAGGATCTGGTCGGGGGTCAACAGCGTCACGGACATCGGTCACCTCGGTCGGTGCGTTCGGCTTGCGCCAAACGGATCAGTCCCACTCGAGCGCGCCCTCGCGCCAGACGTAAATGTAGCCGACCAGGAGCACGCCCAGGAACACGGCCATCCCGCCGAGCGCGCCAAGGCCCTGCTTGGCGACGAGCGCCCGGAACTCGACGGCCCACGGGTAGAGGTAGATCACCTCGATGTCGAACAGGATGAACAGCGTGGCGATCAGGTAGTACCGCACCGGCACCCGCCGCTGCGCGCCGCCGATGGACGTCATCCCGCTCTCGTACGCCTGCGTCTTCACGGGCGACGGCACGCGCGGCCCGATGAAGTGCGCCAGGCCCATGACGATCACGCCAAGGCCGACGGCGAAGGCGAGCAGGACGAGGAGGGGGGCGTAGTCCGCTAGCACGAAGGGGGAGTTCCTAGTGAAGATTGGCCAGACGATTGGCGGGATGATTGGCGGGGCGATTGGCGGGACGATTGGCCAGAACAACGGCTGAAGCCGTCGCTGGGGGTGGCCTGCGTCCACCGCGCGCCTGCCTTCGCAGGCGCCAAGACAATTCCGACCGCGTCT
>JBDTSC010000018.1:0-23822 GCA_039931375.1 Ardenticatenales bacterium | reverse complement strand
ACAACACATCCACCGCATCCACATCCACCCGCCACCCCCCCGGCGGCGGCGCCGCCGCGAGCAGCGTGTACCCCTCCGGCGAACTCAGCAGGATCTGCCACCGATACCGCCCCCGCAGCCGGTGGAAGAACGCCGGCGCCGGCCCCAGCACGTCCGTGTACGGCAACCCCAAGCGCAGCGCCGCGTCCCGCAGCGCCTGCGCGTACGCGGTCGCGGCGGGGAGCGCCGCTGCGTCGCCCTGCTCGGTGACCCACAGCAGGCGCCACAGCGGCCGCCACGGCGGGTAGCCGTGCTGGGCGCGGAAGGCGATCTCGCGGGTGTAGAAGCCGGCGAAGTCGTGGCGGGCGGCGTACGTGATCGCCGGATGGTCGGGGTTGTACGTCTGCAGGATCACCTGCCCGCCGGCCGCCGACCGCCCGGCGCGCCCGGCCACCTGCGAGAGCAGCTGGAACGCCCGCTCGCTGGCGCGGTAGTCGGGAAAGTGCAGCGCGGTGTCGGCGCTCACGACGCCCACCAGCGTCACGAGCGGCAGGTCGAGGCCCTTGGTGATCATCTGGGTGCCGATCAGGACGTCCGCCTGGCCGCTCGAAAAGCGCGCCAGCAGCGCCGCGTGGGCGCCCCGGCCGTCCGTCGTGTCCGCGTCCCAGCGCAGCGTCCGCACGCCCGGGAAGGCGGCCTGCGTCTCGCGCTCGAGCCGCTCGGTCCCGAGGCCCACATAGCGGATCCGCGTGCTCGCGCACGCCGGGCACAGCATCGGCGGCGCCTCGGTGTGGCCGCAGGCGTGGCAGACCAGCCGCGCCGTGACGCGGCCCCGCCGCGCCTCGTCCAGCCCGGCGACGTGCTGCGTCAGCGGGGCGTCGCAACGCGGGCAGGTCTGGACGTGGCCGCAGTCGCGGCACTGGACGAACGTCGCGGTGCCGCGGCGGTTGAGGAACAGGATCGCCTGCTCGCCCGCCAGCAGCGTGTGCTGGAGCGCTGCCAGAAGCGGCCGGCTGAAGACGGACGTGTTCCCGACCCGCAGCTCGGAGCGCATGTCGACGATCCGCACCGGCGGCAGCTCGCCCATCGCCGCCGCGTTCTCAGCGCCGGCACCGCGCGGGTCGGCGGCGACGACGCGGCGCGGCAGCTCGATGAGCGTCCAGACGCCGCGCCGGGCCTTCCAGTACGACGTCACGTTCGGCGTCGCGCTGCCCAGGATCACCGCGGCGCCCTCCAACCCGGCGCGGGCGATGCCGACGTCGCGGGCATGGTAGCGCGGCGTGCGGTCCTGCTTGTACGCGTCCGCGTGCTCCTCGTCGACGACGATCAGGCCGACGTTCGGCAGCGGGCTGAAGATCGCCGAGCGCGAACCGACGACGACGTCCACGGCGCCCGCGCGCGCGGCGTGCCATGCGGCGCGGCGCTCCGCGGGCGTCATCTCGGAGTGCCACAGCCCGACGCGGCCCGGGAAGCGCGCGCTGAACCGATCGACCATCTGCGGCGTGAGCGCGATCTCCGGCACGAGCACGATCGTCTGCCGGCCGCGCGCGGCCAAGCGGGCGATCGCGCGCAGGTACAGCTCCGTCTTGCCGCTGCCCGTGACGCCGTGCACCAGCGCCACCGGCGCCGCGTCCACGCTGCCGATGATGGCATCTGCGTCGCCGGCACCTGTGTCGCCCGCACCCGTGTCGCCCGCACCCGTGTCGCCCGCACCCGTGTCGCCCGAACCCGTATCGCCGACGCGCCGGTCGCGGCCGCGGTCCCCGTCCAACAGCGGCACGATCGCCGCCCACGCCGCCGCCTGATCGTCCGTCAACGGCGGCGGCGTCTCCGCCACGGCGATCTCGGCCGCCGTCGTGGTCGGGTCGGCATGCACGAGGGCGATCAGGCCAGCCTCCGCCAGCACGTTCAGCGTCGCCGCCGTGGCCGCCGTCTCGCGCGTGATCGCCGCCGCGGGCGCCGCGCCGCCGTGCGCGGCGATGTAGGCCAGCGCCTCGACGTGGGCCGTCGTCCGGCGCAGCGCGTGCTCCGCCGCTCGGGCGCGGGCGCCGTGGACCTGGAGGAGGATCGCGTCGGCGGCGACCGGAGCGTCGGTCGCGGCGGCGGGCGAGGCGACGACGACCAGATCGGCGGCGACGAGCTTGGCGATCGTGCGGGCGTCGGCGCCGGTCGCGGCCTTCAGCTCCGCGGCGCTCGGCAGGACGATATCCGGTCGGCGCAGCCACGCCAGCGCGTCCGCCGTTGGGCTGGGGCGCACGGCGGCCAGGCGGGCGTCGACGGCGGCGGCGACGTCGACGAGAGCGCGGGCCCACCGGGCGGGCTTGCGGGCCGATGTCGGGGGCGCATCATCGACCTGGACGATCAGGCCGGCGGCCAGCGCGGCGGCCACGGCGGCGGCGTAGCGGCGCGGGCCGGCGGCCTTGCGCAGGGCGGGCTCGGGGCGCATGCGCGTGCGGCCGAACGCGCCGACGAGGGCCAGCACGGCCGGATCGGCGTCGAACGGCGGCGGCGCGTCCGTGCGCCGGAACCGGCGCGGGGCGGCGGTTTGGACGCCCGGCGGCAGCATCGGCTGGATGCACGCGAACAACGGGGCGATGTAGTAGCGGGACACGTAGCGGGCCAGCGCGACGCCCGCCGGCGTCAGCCACGGCACGGGGTCGACGACGGCCTCGATCGCCCGCACGCGCTGCAGGTCCGTCCGCGCCGCGAGGCCGACGACGATGCCGATGAGCCGCTGGCGGCCGAACGGGACGCGGACGGCGCTGCCGACGTGGACATCGGCGGCCAGCTCGGATGGGATGGCGTACGTGAACGCCTCGGGCGGCGGGGCGTCGGGGGTCGGTGTGCGCGGCCGGCCGGGTTCCGTCGGCACGTCGACGACGACCTCGGCGTACGGCCAGTCCCTCACAAGACGATCGGCGCCCCGCGCGCGACGCGGGCGACGCGGTGCTTTTCCGCGCGGATGATCGCGGTGATCGTGTCCACCGTGACGTTCAACCGGTCGCGGTGGTTCACGACCACGTAGTCGAACTCGGAGGCGATGCGCATCTCCTCGCGGGCGGTGGCGATGCGGATCTTGAGCAGATCGGCCGCCTCGCTCTTGCGCTCGCGCAGCCGCCGCTCGAGCTCGGCGACGCTCTCGGCGACCATGAAGATCAGGATCGCGTCCGGCACGAGCTTGCGGATCGTGCGCGCGCCCTGCACGTCGATCCGCAGCACGACGTCCTGGTTGCTGGCCAGCGCCTCGCGGACCTGCCGCTTGGGGATGCCCTTGTAATCGCCGTACACCAGGGCGTACTCGATCAGCTCGCCCTGGTCGATCATCTCGGCGAACTCGGCCACGCTGATGAAGTGGTAGTCCTGGCCGTCGATTTCGGTGGTCCGCCGCGGCCGCGTCGTGGCCGTCACCACGAAGTGGAACGGGAAGCCGTTCGCCTTCATCGCCTTGAGCGCCTCGTCCTTGCCGACGCCGGACGGGCCGGAGATGACGATCAGCTGCCCGGGCGGATCGAGGAACCGATCGACGAACTCGTCGCGGGCGTCGACGGCGTCGTCGATCGCGGCGGCTTCGCTGCGGCCGTCCACCCGGTCGTCCGAGACGGGCGGCGCATCGGCTGAGGGGTCAGCGTCCAATGATCGGGTGGTCCTTGGCTGACGGGCGGGCGACGCGGATCCGGTCCATTCGTGGCGGATCGGGGCGGCATTGTTATGGAGGTGGACGGCGCTGTCCAGCGCAAGAGAGGCCTGCGCGCCGGTGCGACGCCCGCGAAACGCCTGCCTGGTAGCCTGACGATCGCCCCCCGATCCCCGCGGCCGCCGCCCTCGTACGCGACGGCCGCCTCCACCGAGGAGATCATCGATGGCATCGATCGGGAACGCCGCGCCCGTCCGCGCGAGCGGCCGGGCGGCGCCCACCGTCCTGGCGATCCTGCGGCCGGGCACGCGCCGGCAGGCGCTCGCGGCGGCGCTGGCGATCATGGCCTGGACGTTCGGCGCGCTCCCCGTCCGCGCGCAGAGCGACAACCCCGCGCCGGACTGGGACCCCCCGTACTGCGGCGTCCAACCGCGGATCACGTCGATCTACGACAACGACGTGCCGCTCTACACGTCCAACGGGCGCACCGTGCTGTTCAACGGCCACGACGTGCTGCCGTGCGGTCTGCTGTACGACGGCCACAGCGGCTGGGACTACGCCCGCACCGACGGCGCGCAGAGCTGCGGCGGCGGCCAGCGGCCGGGCTTCACGCGCGACCTCGTGCTGGCGGCGGCCGCCGGGACGGTGCGCCGCTCGCGGTGGTACGCCACGGCGCACGACGGCGCCGCGGCGGGCTACGGGCTGCACGTCGACGTGCTGAACGACGATGCGCGGTTCGGCCACCTCTCTCACCTGTACGGCCATCTGGCCACGGTGTTCGTCGAGGAGGGCGCCACCGTGGCCAAGGGCGAGGCGATCGGCGCGCTCGGCACGACCGGCAACAGCACGGGGCCGCACCTCCACTTCCAGGGCGCCAAGGGCGATCGCGGCGATGTCAGCCAGAACACGTTCGATCCCTTCGGCTGGAACGCGAAGTTCGGCGCCGGCTACGCCTACCCCGGCTTCCCGCAACCGCACCGCGGCGACGCCTGGCCGATGCGCGTGTTTCCACCGGGGGACGCGGGCGCGGCGTGTCCGTCCGCCTGCGGCGAAGTGATCGTCGAGGAGGACGATCCGTCCGCCGTCCTCGGCTGCGCCGCCGGCACCGGCCCTGACCGGTGCCCGTTCTGGATTCGCGACGGCCGCGGCCATCGCGCCGGTCACTTCTGGACCCACCCGAACGGCGCCGCCAAGGATTACTGGATCCGCTACGACTGCCCGACCTGCGGCGCCGGCACCTTCGAGGTCGACGCGTTCGTGCCGTTCGGCGGCGGCATCGCCGACACGCACATCGCCCGCTACGAGGCGGCGGGGCGCATCTCGATCATGGACCAGCACGAGGAGGGCGACGTCTGGCACCCGATCGGCATCTTCACCTTCACCGGCATGCCGTCCGTCGAGCTGAGCGACCGCACGGACCGCTACGATTACACCGCCCCGGCCGACCAGGAGATCGCCGCGGACGCCGTGCGCTTCCGGCGGATCGACTGCGGCGGCGGCTTCGGCGCCGGCACGGGCGGAGACGACGGCACGCCGATCGCCGCCCGCACGCCGACGCCGACGCCCGCCGCGCCGACGCCCGCCGCGCCGTCGACCGGGACGCCGACGCACGGGACGCCGAACGTGCACGACACGCCGACCGCTCTCGTCGCCCGCACGCCGACGCCGGTGGCGGCGACCGGGGTGCCGCGTTGAGTCGCCGCGCCCATCACGCATCCGCAACATCAACAAGGAGCAACACGATGGTCCGCCCGCCGACCGCCCGTTCCGTCGCCGCCGGATTGCTGGCGACCGCCGCCTTGCTGGCGACCGCCGCCTGCCAGCTGCCGCTGCCCCCGGCCCTTTCGACCACCCCGCTGACCGCACAGGGCTATCCAGCGCCCTCCGACCCCGCCGCCACCCCCGCCCCGACGGCAGCCCCGACGTCCACGCCGTCCGCCGACGCCGACGGCTTCCTGCCGCCGCCCGCCCAGCCGCCCAGCGGATCGATCCGGCTCGCGGACAGCCCGTACGCCGACATCCTGATCCCGCTTCAGGCGGCGCTCGACACCGGCGACGCGGCGTGGTTCGGCGCGCACGTCGATGCAGCGAACGCCGGCATGAAGCTCTTCGACATCGGCCAGCTGGACAGCGAGGGCGGCACGACCGTCGACGGGGCCGGGGCGTCGGCGCTGGCGGCCGCGTTCTTCGCGGCCGGCGCTCAGCCGAGCGTCCAGGCGTACTTCGAGGAACAGCGAGCGACGACGATCTGCCTGTACGCGCTCACCCATCGCTGGCAGGGCACGGTCGGCTATCCCGGCTACGCCGAGGACCACGCGATCACCGAGCGCACGGGCCCGGAGCTGCCGCCGACGGTGCCGCTGGACGCCGCGGCGCTGCATGTGTGCCGGGACGGGTTGGGCGCGTGGACGCTCGATGCGTGGATCCATGGCGGGTATTACCGGATCATCGAGCGGCTGAGCGGGTACGGGCCGCCGTTGCCGCTGGTCGTGATCCGACCGTAGGCGTTGTTCAGGGTTGTCTCATGCTCGATCGCACGCCGCGCGGCATGCGATCGATCGCCCGGCGATGAATCGCCGGGCTACAATAACGACGCTGGCTAAAGCCAGCTAACAGTCTGTAGCCTGCTTCAGCAGGCGTCGTTATTGTAGCCCGGCCGTTCACGGCCGGGTGTTCGGCGGCTTCTCAGACAGTCCCTCAGGGCGCGCGAACCGCTCGTCTACCAATGTTCCCCGCTCCTCCAACGTCTCCCACGTTGCGGCCAACACCTCCTCGATCGGCTGCGTCGCATCGACCACCCGCCACCGCCCCGCCTCCGCCGTCGCCAACGCGCGATACCCCCCCGCCACCCGTTCGTGGAACGCCACGCTCTCCGCGTCCAGCCGCGTGATCGCGTCCGGCGCAGCGTGGCGGCGGCGGAGGCCCTCGGCGACGGGGAGGTCGAACAGGAGGGTGCGATCGGGCGTGAGGCCGCCCGTGGCGAGGGCGTTCAGGGCGCGCAGCGCGGCCAGGTCGAGGCCGCGGCCGTAGCCCTGGTAGGCCAGCGTCGAGTCGGTGAAGCGGTCGCACAACACGACGCAGCCGTTGGCCAGCGCGGGGCGGATGATCTGCGCCACGAGCTCGGCGCGGGCGGCGCAGAACAGGAAGGCCTCGGCCTCGGGGCGCAGGCCGCCGAGGTCGTGGTCCAGCAGGATCGCGCGAATGCGCTCGCCCGTCCGCGTGCCGCCCGGCTCGCGCGTCTCGACGACGGCGCGGCCGTCCGCGCGCAGGCGCTCGGCGACAGCGCGCAGGACCGTGGTCTTGCCCGCGCCCTCCGGGCCCTCGAACGTCACGAACCGGCCGCGCGGCGTGGCCGGGCTCTGCTGCGTCTGGGTCATGCCCCGGCGCGCGAGATCCGCACGCGCCGGTGGGGGTCCTTGCCGCGCGACAGGCTGGCCAGGTTCGCCTCGCGCGCCAGGTCGTGCTGTTGGCGGCGGACGAACGCGTTGGCGGGCGCGAGGTCGATGAACTCGCGGCGGCCCGAACGGATCACCTGGATCGCGTCGTGGGTTTCGCGCATGACGGCCTCGTCCGGATCGACGGCGGGCTGCAGGCCGTACAGCTCCGCCAGCACCTGCTCGATCTGGCCGAACGTGTTCGAGCGCAGCACGTACGTCGGCACGCCCTGGACCTCGGCGTCGCTGATCACGATCGGGCGCTTGCGGTAGTAGCTCTTGAGCGTGATCAGCGCGTCCGCCTCGGACAGCTCGTCGACGAGCGCGAGCGGCACGGCCAGGGCCTTGGCGCTCTGGCGCAGCCGGCTCTGGCTGACGCCGTAGGCGAAGATGCGGCGCAGCTGGTGCGGCGGTGCCTCGGGGTGCGCACCAGGGTGCGCACCGGGGCCGTGCGCGCCATCCCCCGCCCGCTCGCGCTCCTCGCGCACCGCCCGGCCGGGACGCGGCCACGCCGGGCCGTCGGCGGACGCGCGCCCGGCGAGCGCGCCACGGAGCGCCGTGCGCTGCTCGACGGGCGGCGGCAACGGCGTGCCGGCCTCGACCACGACCTGGCCGTCATCGTCCATGTAGCGCAGCTCGGGCGCCAGGACGCGGCCGCGCAGGAGCGCATCGACGGCGGAGCCGACGCTCGGGTGGATCGTCACGCGATGCCAGTCCTGGATCTCGAGGGCGATGTCGAACGTGGGCGGGGCGCGCCGCTCGAGGACGCTCTTTTGCGTGCCGCGGCGGCGGGCTTCCTCGTCCGACAGCGTGACGCTCTCGACGCCGCCGACCAGGTCGGACAGCGTCGGGTTCATGATCAGGTTCTCGAGCACGTTGCCGTGCGCCGTGCCGATCAGCTGGACGCCCCGCTCGGCGATCGTCCGCGCCGCCTGCGCCTCGAGCTCGCGGCCGATCTCGTCGATGACGATGACCTCGGGGTTGTGGTTCTCGACGGCCTCGATCATCACCTCGTGCTGCAGCGCCGGCTCCGGCACCTGCATCCGCCGCGCGCGGCCGATCGCGGCGTGCGGGATGTCGCCGTCGCCGGCGATCTCGTTCGACGTGTCGACGATCACGACCCGCTTGTGCTGCGCCAGGATGCGCGCCGTCTCGCGCAGCAGCGTCGTCTTGCCAACGCCCGGCCGCCCGACGATCAGCACGCTCTGCCCGCTCTCGATCACGTCGCGCACGATCTCCGCCGCCCCCTGCACGGCCCGCCCGGCGCGCAGCGTGAGGCCGATGATGTCGCCGCGCCGGTTGCGCAGCGCCGAGATGCGGTGCAGGGTGCGGGCGATGCCGGCCCGGTTGTCGCCGCCGAAGTCGCCGATGCGGTCGACGACGACGGCGATGTCCTCGGCCGTGATCTCGATGTCCTCGAACACGGCGGAGCCGTCGTGCGACCGCACCTCCGGGTGCCGGCCGAGGTCCATGACGATCTCGACCAGATCATTGCCGCCGATGTACGTCCGGACGGCGTCCCGCAGCCGCGGCGGCAGCAGGTCGATCAACAGCGCAAGCTCGTCGACGGTGTGGTCGGTCACGTTCCCTCCTCGGGAAGAGCGCGGGCCGATGCGCGCATCGCGCGTGCATCGGGCCGGATGGGGACACGCCGCGGGCCGACGGCGTGCCGAGCGTGGTCGGGCGATGGCAGTGGGAGCGTCGCCCGCTGGTGGATCGACCCGCGATCGGGCGACGTCCATCCGTCGCCTTCGGGCAGCGCGCGGGCCGAGGAGGACGACGCCGTCGTCGAGGCCGTGGGCATCGCGCGGGCCGGCTCACGCCAACTGGCGGCGATGCGCTGCGACCCGGTGACGCGGGCCACAAGGCGCCGCCGTCCGATCGTCGTGAAGCCGATTGCCGTCGCGGCGCCGACGAGCGGTGTCGAGTGGTCGCCGATCGCGGTCCACAGCGGCACGCCGGGACGAACTCGACGCGCGTCGTCGACCGCCAGATCGATGATCTGCGCGGCATCCGCGTCCGGCCGGCACAGCAGACCCAGCCAGATCGCGCGGCGGGAGGCGACGATCCGCACCGCGCCGTGCAGCCGCCCGCGCCCGTCGACGACCGCTCGCCACCGCTCGCGGCCGAATCGCCGCCGCGGCGGCGCGGATGCCATGCGCGCCGCCGGCGAGACCGCGGGTCGATCCGCGGTCGACGCGTCGGACCGGTAGAGGGCGGCGAAGGGGGCACGGTGGGCGGCGGTGAACGGCTGCGCGACGAGACGCTCCGGCTCGGCGATCGGCGCTCGCCGGTGGGGCGGCGCGCCGCTGTCGAGGCGCAGGAGGGTGTCTCCGCCGTACTCCGTGAACCCGGACTGCTGCAGGACTTGGAGCGCCAGCGCGTCGTCGGCCTCGACCGTGGCCAGGAGGCGGCTGCATCCGGCCAGCCCGACGGCGACGATGGCGTCGCCGATCATCCGCTGCCAAGCGTACGACGCGCCGTGGACCGCGTCGAGCGCCGGCGCGATGGCCACGATGTCGGCCGCGGCGCGGCCCTTCGGGCGGCGTATCACGACGAAGCCGTCCGGCGCGCCGCCGTCCGCCGCGTCGTGCACGAACATCTTCGTCTGGACGCCCGGCCAGCGCAGCCAGCCCGCCACGGCCGCCGTGAGCGGCGCCTGGCCGTAGAGCACCGCCGATTCGACATCCAACGATGTGCTGTGTGCCTGCAGTCGGATCACGCGCTCCGCGTCGATCGGATGAAACGGACGTGTCACCGGCTCATTATAGTGGCTCGCGCCGCGATGCCGACACGCGCCTAGTCGACCCGGTACGGTACCTCGATCGTCGGCCCGTCCGCCTCCGCTCCGGGCGCCGCGTCGATGGTGTATGGCGCGGCCAGGTAGTTGAAGGCCCGCAGCGCGAGCACCACGACCACCAAGTCGTCGACGATGCCGAACGGGCCGAGGAAGGCCTCGGGCACGAGGTCGATCGGCGAGATCGCGTACAGCGCGGCGGCGATCGGGATCGCCTTCTGCCACGCCGGCACGCGTCGATCGAGCAGCAGCCGCCAAGCGCGCTGGCCGTGCGCGGCCAGGTCGCGCATGCGGTGCTGCTGGGCGTCGGGCGTCGGTGGTGGTGTCATGGTGCACTCCTGGAGCGGGCCGGCTGGACCGCCGTGGCGGTCGGGGCCGGCGTGGGCGTGTCCGTGGGTGGTGGCGTGACCGTGGGCGTCGGCGTATCGGCGGCCGTTGCGTCCGCTTCCGTCGCGCCGGCGGCGGTCGGTGCGGCCGGGCCGCCGTCCGGCGTCGCGGTGGCGGTTGGGGCCAAGAAGCGATCGAGCGCCGGCGGCGCCGTCGCGTCGGCGCCGGCGCCGGCGAGCGTCACGCCGGCCAGCGTGTCGAAGCCCATCGCGCCCGGGCTGTAGCCCTGCACGCGCGGGCCGATGGCGACGAGCGGACGGGTGTTCACCAGGAAGATCCGCGGCTGATCGGCCGCGAGCAACGCGGCGGCGCTCTCGTACAGCGTACGGCGGCGGTCCGTGACGGCGGTGCGCTGCGCTTCGAGCAGGAGCTTGAAGAGGTCCGGGTTGTTGTAGTGGCCCTCGGCGGCGGTGCGGGTCGGGTTGAAGTGCCAGTACCACGTGCTGTCCGGATCGGAGGACTGCGCCTCCCAGCCGATCAGCCACGCCCGGTACGTGCCGCGGTCGCGGTTGTCCAGGAACCGCCGCGTGCTGATCGGGTTGACGCTGGCGTCGATGCCGACGACCTTGAGCATGTCGGCGATCGTCTGGGCGGCGCCCGCCGGGTCGGGCAGGTAGGGGCGCGGCTGGTCCGGCACCCAGATGCGGAGCTTGAAGCCATCCTCGACGTCCGCCTCCGCCAGGAGCGCCTTGGCCCGCTCGACATCCTGCATTGGCGGCGCGAGGTTGGCGTCGTACCCGAGGAAGCCAGGTGGCAACAACTGTCCGCTCGGCTGCGCTTGGCTGCCGAAGTGGGCGCTCGCGAGCGCCTGTCGATCGATCGCCAGGCTGATCGCCTCGCGGACGCGGCGGTCGGACAGCGGGCTGGCCGACGTGTCGAGCATCAGCCACGTGCTCGCGCGCGCCGGGCGGGGCAGAAGGCGTACGCCCGGCGTGGCCAGCGTGCCCGTCACAGGCATCGCCGGCGAGAACCCCGCTCCGGCGACGGTACCGGCAGCGACGGCTTCGGCTCGGCGGTCGGCATCCGGGATGGCGGCGAAGACGATGTTTGGCGTCTTGGGCGGCGTGCCCCAGTACAGCGGGTTCGCTTCGAGCCGCACGACGCTGCTGTCCTTGTCCCAGGCCACCACCCGATACGGCCCGCTGCCGACGGGCAGGTGATCGCCGTCCACGCCGTAGTCTTCGCCCTGGGCCGTGACGGCGCGCGGGCTCGCGATGCCGAACGCCGGGTTCGCCAGGTGCTGGACGAACGGCGCGAAGGGCTGGCGCAGCGAGATGCGCAGCGTCAGCGCATCCAACGCCTCGACCTTCTCGACGATGCCCTTCTCGTCTTCCGCGCCGAACAGCGAGAGCCACTGCAGAAAGCGGCCCTTGTGCGCAGGATGGTCGGGCTTGAGCCATCGCTCGAAGTTCCACTTGACGGCCGGCGCGTCCAACGGCGTGCCGTCCGCGAACACGAGCCCGTGGCGCAGCGTGAACGTGTAGATCTTGCCGCTGACGTCCCCGTCCCAGTTTTCCGCCAGCCCCGGCGCGATCTCGAAGCCGCCGTCGTCGCGGTAGCGGAACAGCCCGTCGTTGACCTGCGCGGCGACTTCGATGGCCGCCGTATCGGTCCCGGAGCGCGCCGCGTCCAGCGTGGTCGGCGCGGCGTCGAGGGCCCAGACCAGCGCGCGCGGGTCGACCGTCGGAGCAGGGGGCGGCGCGGGCGGGCCGAACGGCGTCGGCCGCGCGGTGCACGCGGCGAGGGCCGCCGCGCCCGCGAGGGCAAGACAGCGGCCGGCGGCGCGGGCGGCGCCGCGGGTAAGCAAGGAGGTCAGGCTTGGATCGTCCATCATGGGTCATGCGAGCGCCCGGCGCGATGGCCGGGCGGTCGGCGGAAGTATACGCGCGGCCATCGGAAATGGCGCGCGGCGCGACGGCCGCCCGATCGTCAGCGGCGCGGCGGCCTCGACGATCGTCCCGTCACCGACACAGCGCCCTCACCGACACAGCGCCCTCACCGACACAGCGCCCGTCACCGACACAGCGCCCTCATCGACACAGCGCCTTCATCGACACAGCGCCTTGCCGGCGATCAGCGTGTAGATCTGCCGCAGCGCCGCGCCGTCGCTGGCGGCGAAGGCGCGGGAGCTCGAGCCGGCCACCTGGCGCATCAGCGTCGCGTCGAAGTCGCTGCCGAGGCCGACGGTGTAGACCGTGAAGGCCAGGCTGCGGGCGTCCTTGGCCGCCGTCAGCACCGCCGCCTCCGTGCCGGGCGTCGGATGGCCGTCCGTCAGGAGGACGATGACCGTGGCGTTGGCCTTCTTGTGGCGGCTGGTGATCAGCTCGCGGATCGCCTGGTTGAGCCCGAGGTCGATCCGGGTGCCGCTGCCGTTGCGGATCCCGTTCAGCGCCACCTCCAACGCGCCGCGCGCACCGGTCAGCGGCTGCACCGTGCGCGCCAGGCTGTCGAACGTCACGATCGCGGCCTGGTCCTCGGGGAACGCCATCTGCGCCATGAACGTCCGCACTGCGTCGATGCTGACCTGAAGCTTGTTCTGGCGGCTGCCCGGCCCGCTGGGCTCGAGCATGCTGGACGAGGTGTCGATCGCCATCACGATGTCCGCCCGCTGCGGCCGGCAGACGCTCTTCTGGGCGATCGGCAGGAACCAGCGCGAGATCCGGCTGACCTCGACCTCGGGGATCGGGAACGTGGCCGCGCCGTCCGCGCCGGTGACGTCGACGTACTGGACGTCGGCGATCTCGTTCGTCGGGCGGTGGCCAGGGAGGTTCGGGCGGACGGTGTAGGTGAGGCGCATGCCCGAGATCGGCACGTCCGTCAGCTGCCAGGTGAGCGTGCGCGTCGCGTCGTCCCAGGCGGCCGGCGGCACGGCCGAGTTCGGCTCGTAGCGCATGTCGGCCGGAAGGACGTCGTGGACCGTCGCGGTCCGGAACAGCTGCGAAACGCTGATCCGGCGGCCGATGTCGGCGTAGACGGCCGCCAGGTCGAGCTCGGAGTTCGCGGCGTAGAAGCGGTCCGGCGAGCTGGCGATCGACTTGAGCAGGTCCGTGTCGATGTCCGGGCCCAGGCCGATCGTATAGATCGTGATGCCCTTGGCGCGGATCTGATCGGCCGCCGCCACGGTGTCCGTCCGGCCGCCGCTCGGGCGCCCGTCCGTCATCAGCACGACCACCTTGGGCACGCCGGCGCGCGCGCTCGGTCCCTCGAGCTCCGACAGGCCGGCTTCCAACCCGAGGTGGATCGCGGTCTGCCCCGCTGGCACGAGCTGCCGCACGCCCTTGACGACGCTGGCGAACGCGCCGGTGAGCGGCTGCAGCACGTCGGCGGACGTCGAGAACGCCACGAGCGCGACCTGCGCCGCGCCCGGCGCGAGCTCGCCCAGGAAGGCCAACGCGCCGTTCTTGGCGCCCACGATCGCCGGCCCGGCCATCGAGCCGGAGCGGTCGATGACGAGCGCGACGTCGATCCGCCCGTCGCCCTGCGGGCAATCCCCGTTGGCCAGCAACGCGACGGTCACCGGCTCGCCGATCTTCACCGCGGCCGGCGCGGCGCGCTTGTCGACGGTGACGCTGCACTTGGTGTCGACGACGGCCGGGACGTTTGTCGGCGGCGGGCCGCCCGGCGCGAAGACCAGGATGCGGTCGTTCGTCGGGTCCGCGACGTAGATCCGGCCGCCCGGCTCGGCGGCGATGTCGGCCGGCAGGACGGTGCGGCCGGCCGGATCGGGGGCGATCGGCTGGAACGCGGCGGCCAGGACGCCGGCCGCGTCGTACTTCCAGACCCAGCCGTCGCCCGAGAGCGCGTACAAGAACCCGCCGGCCGTCGAAACGCGCACCGCCCCGCCGGGCACGACGATGCCGCGCACGCGCGTGCCGTCGTGGGCGTACACGCCGACCTCGCGGCCGGTGCGGTCCGCCAGGTAGAGGTTGCTCGCGTCGATCGCGATGTCGCTGATCACGCTGAAGCCGCGGGCGGACGGGATCGGCCACTGCTGGGCCACGGCGCCGGCGGCGTCGAACACGAAGACGAGCTGGCGGCCGATGTCCACGCCGGCCGTCAGGGCGCCGGCGCCGTCCACGGCGGTGAAGGCCATGTCCGGCGTGATGGCGAGCGACCAGCGGGCCGCCGCGCCGGCGCTCAGGCAGGCCAGCTTCGTGTCGGTGAGCGTGCACGGTCCGGCGTCCGCGCCGCCGGCGACGTCGCTGACCAGCGGCGTGTCCCACTGGGACTCCGGCTCACCGGCGGCGGACCAGCGCTGGATGCGGCCCTCGGCCGCGGGCGACTGATCGGCCGGGAAGTCGGACAGGAACACGGCGCCGTTGTCCGCCACGCTGACGCGCGACGGCCGGACGATCCGGCCCAGCGCCGTCGGCTGCGTGCCGAAGGGCGTGAAGCCGCTGGTGAGCACGGCGCGATCCGTCAGGCGCTGGATGCCGTTGTAGTTGCCCGAACTGACCGTCACCACGAGCCCGGCGCCCGGCCCGCTCGAAAGCCACATCCCGCCCCCGAGCTTCGTCTCGCCGACGTACTTGCCATCAGCGCCCCACGTCACGAGCCGCTGCCCGCCGTCCGCGCCCGGCACCCGCAGGCAATCGTCGCTGACGTCCGTCTGCACCCCGTAGAGCCGGCCCTGGGCGTCGATGTCGACGTCGCCGATCAGCGGTCCTTCGATCGCCGTCCGGACGCGCAGCAGGCCGCTGATCTTCTTGTCCTTCCAGACGTACACCCCGCCGTCCGCCGCCATGTACACGCGCCCGTCGGCGCCGACATCCAAACCGCACGCCTTCTGGATCACGAACGCCGTGTCCGACCACGTTTCGAGCAGCGTGCCGCCCGCGTCGCGGACATCGACCACCGCCTGCGCGCCGAACGCGCCGCTGCCGAGGCGCGAGACGTACACCTTGCCGTCCGCGCCGGTGCCGATGCCCGTCATGCCGACCTGCGACCACGCGCCGACCAGCGCGCCGGTCCGCGTGTGCACCTCGCCGGCGGTGCGGCTGATCACGTACACCCGGCTGGCCGTGACCGCGACGTCGATCGGCTCCTGGCCGTTCGCGACGCTGAAGCTGTCGATCTGACGGCCGGCGGCGTCGACGTGGTAGACCTTTTTCGCGCCGCGGTCGACGGCGTACACCGTATCGTCGGACGCCGTCTCGAGCCCGCCGGGCGTCGTGAAGACGATCACGCCGCCGGCGGCGCGCGTGCGCCACGTGTCGACGAGCTGGTAGCCCTGCAGCGCGCCTTGCGCCGCCGGCGCGGCCGCGGCGCTGTGCGCTCCGACGGCGGCCAGGGCGGTGATGAACAGGGCGATCGCGCGCTTCATTGCGTACCTCTCAAACGGCTCCCGCGCGCAGCGAAGGAGCGCGCGTTACGACGGGGATAACACCAGCCGGCGGCCGCGTGGGCCGCCGGCTGCGTAACGATGTCATCGTCCGCACGGGATCGCGCGGGCGATCGCGCGGTAGATGTCCGCCAGCACGGCCTCGTCCGGCGCACGGAAGGCGCGGTTGGCGACGCCGGCGACGTCCGCCAGCAGCGCCTGGTCCGCGTCCGGGCCGAGGCCGATCGTATAGATCAGGATGCCGGATGCGCGCGCCCCGGCGGCGGCGGCGCGCACATCATCGGCCGAGGTGCCGGACGGCTGACCGTCCGTCAAGAGGACGATCGCCGGCAGCCGGTCGGCGGAGCGGGCGGCCAGCGCCTGGGCGGCGGCCGTGAGCCCGAGGTCGATCCGCGTGCCGGCGCCCGTGGGCAGCGTGTCCAGCGCGCGGGTCAGCGAGCCGACGTCGCCCGACAAGCCGGTGACGGTCGTGGCCGCGCCGCTGAAGGCGATGACGGCGACCCGATCGCCCGGCAGCTTGAGGATGGACAGGAAGACCTTGGCGGCATACACGGCCGCGTCCAGCTTCGTGCCGCCGCCGCCGGCCGGATCGCGCATGCTGTTGGAGGTGTCGATGACGAGCGCGATGTCCATCCGGATCTCGGGGCAGTGCTCCTTGAAGGCCACCGGCAGGAAGGCGTACCAGCGCTCGGCGACGCGGACCGTCACCTCGGGCACCGGGAACGCGATGCTGCCGGCCACGCCGACGCCGTCCACGACATCGGCCCCCGCGCGGACGTTCGTCGGGTGGCGGCCGACGGCCTGCGGGCGCAGCTTGTAGCGCAGGCGCATGCCGGCCGGCGACACCGTGCCGAGCTGCCATGAGAGGGTGCGGCTGGCGGAGTCCCAGCGGGCCGGCGGGACGGCGGAGCCGCCCAGATACGCCATGTCGGCTGGCACGACGTCCGTCACGCTGGCGGACTGGAGGAGGGACGAGGCGCCGACGCGGCGCGAGATCACGTCGTAGATGCCGACGAGGTCGTACTCGGTCGGGGCCTCGAAGTAGAAGTTCGGCGCGGTGGCCACGAGGCGCATGAACCCGCCGTCCACGTCCAGCCCCAGGCCGATCGTGTAGACATCGCGGCCCATCGAGCGGAACTGCGACGCCATGCTGACGACGCCGTCCGCCGAGTCGGTCGGGCGGCCGTCCGACAAAAGCACGACCACCTGGCGCGCCCCCTTGCGGGCGCGGGGGCTGTCCAGCTCGGTGCCCGCCAGCGCCATCGCCGCGGCCATGTTCGTGCCGGCGTCGTCGCCCAGCTCGGGGATTGCGCGGATCAGGGCGCGCGGGTTGTTCGTCAGCGGCTGGACCAGCGTGACGTCCGTCGAGAAGCTGATCAGCGCGACCTGGTGCAGGCCGTAGTCCAGCTGTCCGACGAACTCGAGGACGGCCGAGCGCGCCGCGCCCATCTTCGTGCCGCTCATCGAGCCGCTCGTGTCCACCAGGAGGACGATGTCCGCCGGGTTGTCCAGGACCGGGCAGTCGCCGTCGATCGACAGCGTGACCTCGGTCGTGTCGCCGAGGACCAGCGATGTCGGGGCGGCGACCTTGTCGCGCGTCAGCTGGCACTGCGGCTTGAACTCGGGCGGCGTGATCGGCTTGCCCATGGCGTCCGGGCCGTACACGCCCACCCGCCCGTCCTCGATCGCCACGAACGCGCGATCGGCCGCGCCGGCCGTGATGTCGACGGCCTCGCGCGGCCCGGCGACCTGCCACAGCGCGCGCGGCGTGCCGTCCGCGGCCAGCCGCCACACCCAGCCCTCGTCGATCAGCACGAACACCGCGCCATCGGGCGCGACGTCGATCCGCCGCGCGCGGCCGGGCACCGTGAAGCCGCCCAGCGCGTGCCCGTCGCCGCGGTCGAGCATGTCGATGCGGCGCGTGGTGCGGTTGATCATGTAGATGCGGTCGCCGGCCAGGGCGAGGTCGCCGATCGACGTGAAGCTGTCCGGCGGGCTGACGGGCCAGTCGGACAAGCGGTTGCCCGAGAAGTCGAGAATCCAGACGTGCTGATCGCCCGTGTCCAGCACCGCGACGTCGTTGCCGAAGGCGTCGACGGCGGTCAGCCAGCCATAGGGGATCGACGCGTCCGGCGCCGTGGCCGGCGACGCCCACTGCCAGAGCGCGGTGCCGTCCCGATCGCGGAACGACAGGGTGCGGCCCTCGAGCGTGTAGACGCTGCCGCGCAGGCCGGCCGCGACGTCCTGCAGGCCGCTGGCCGCGAACTGGGCGCGCGTCGCGCCGGCGGCCGTCCAGTTCTGGACGCGCGGCCAGGCGTCGACGATCCAGACCTCGCCGTCGCCGTTGCCGCTGATGCGGCGCGGCCGGCTGATCTCGCCGAGCGGCGCGAACGGGCCGCCCCACGTGTCCGGCGTCGGCCGGTCCGCGCGTCGGTCCGGGAAGTGGCGGATGCCGGTGAACCCCAGGCGGTGATCCTGGACGGCCTGCACGAGCCCCGAGCCGGGGCCGACGGCCAGGCCGCGCCCGCCCGGCGAGCGGAACTCGGCCACCGGCATGCCCTGTGCGCCGCGGTAGCGGCTGACGCCCAGCTCGGTGAGGATGAACTTCTCGACCTGGGACTGCGAGCGGTCGACGGCGATGTCGATCGGCGGGAGCTGGACGCCCTCGAAGATGGACGGCATCGTCCCGAGCAGCGTTCCGTCCAGGTCGAAGTATTTCACGCTGTAGCCGTTCGCGCCGCCGGCGCCCGTCGCGACGTCCGCGACGTACACCCGCTCGTCGCCGCCCACCGCGACGCCGCGCGGCGCCCCGAGCCGGTCGCCGCCCCAGCGGTCCACGATGATGCCGGCCGTGTCCAGGACGGCGATCTCGTGCGGCGTGCCCAGCGCGACGTATAGCTTGCCCTGCCACTCGGCGATGCCCATCGGCCGTCCGGGAAGGTCCCAGGTGCCGAGCGCGGTTCCGCGCGGGTCGAAGCGATGGATGTGGTCGCCGTCCGGTTCCGTGACGTAGATCACGTCCGCCGTCGCCGCCACGTCCTGCGGTGCGCCGATCGTCCCCGCGCCCCAGACGCCCTTCGGGTCGCCGACGGCGGACAGGACGTGGACGACGCCGAGGCCGTGGTCCGCGACGTAGATCGTGCCGTCCGGCGCGACGTCGATGCCCTCGGGCTGGCGGAACTGGCCGGGCCGCGGCGGCTGCTCCTCGGAGCGCCACATCGCGACCTCGTGCCACGCCTCGGGCAGCGGGGATTGGGCGTGGGCGGGGCGCGGCGCGTTCGTCGCGGCCGTCGCCAGGCCGACGAGCGCGAGCGCGGCGATGCGCAGAGCCGAGGATCGCACGCTCATGGACACGCCTCCAACTCCGCCGTCGCTTCCGGCGCCGGCGTCGGCCGCCCGCAGCCGGACCAGAGCGTGAAGCCGACGCGCACGTAGTGGTCCGCGCCGACGTCGGCGCTGGTGATCAGGCGGTCCGGCGGGCTGTTCGGGCAGCTCACGTAGCCGAGCGGGACCTGCGCCAGGCGGACGTGCCACGGCGGCGGCGTGCAGAGCACGATGTACGCCTGGCCGGGCGACGTCGGGGCGGCCTTGACGGCGCCGACCCACAACGGCGCGCCGCCGCCGTCCGTGACGACCACGGCGCCCGGCTGCTGCCACGCGTCGTGCTCCCAGCGGTCGCCGGCCTGCCAGATGCCGTTGCAGCCGGGGCAGGCGTAGCCGCCGTAGCCGACGGCGTCCGGGAAGACGTCGATCGCGAGCCGCCACGCGTCCGAGCGGCCGCACGAGGCGCTCGGCGGCGCGATGGGCAGCGTTGCGGTGGGGGCCGGGCCGGGCTGGGCGGTGGGGCCGACGCCGGGCGCGGGCGTCGCGGCGCCGCGGACGGACTCGAGGACGGGCTCGGGGAAGGCGGCGGTGCGGCGCGTGCCGTCCGCGTCGCTGTAGACCACGCGGGCGCGGCCGATGCCCGCCTTGCCGGGCAGCTCCGCTTTCAACGTCCAGGTGAGGACGAGGCCGTCCGCGGGAAGGAGCGGCCGCGTCCACTGCAGGCGGTCGCCGACGACCAGCGGCGGATCGCCGTTCGGGCCGGGCGCGTAGTGGACGAACGGCGCGGCCGGGACGTCCTCGACCACGAGATCCGTCACGCCGATCGACTGCACGACGCGCAGGATCGTGGTGTAGATGCGATCGAGGTCGATCGTGTTCGGCGAGTAGAAGAAGTCGGCGCGCGAGCTGGCGATGTTCTCCATGAGCAGCGAGTCGATGAAGCGGCCTAGCCCGATCGTGATCACGTACGCCCGTCGGGCGCGCGCCCGTTCCGCCTGGGCCAGGGCGGCCGTGTTCGGCTCGGGCACGTACGGCCGGTTCGGGGCGCCGTCCGTCAAGAGGACGACGACGGGCAGCGCGTCGGCGCGACCCGCGCTCGTGATGTGCTGCATGGCGGTGGCAAGGGCGTCCGCGATGTTCGTGCCGCTGCCGTCCGGCTGGAGCCCGTCGATCGCGGCCTCCAGCAGCGCGCGGTCGCTGGTCAGCGGCTGGACCAGCCGCGCCACGTCGCTGAAGGCGACGACGGACGCCTTGTGGTGGCCGAGGTCGAGCCCGGACAGGAAGCGGAGCGCGGCGGCCTTGGCGCTGACCATCTTGTTCTCGGCGATCATGGACAAGCTCGTGTCGATGATCACGGCCACGTCCGCGCCCGACACGGCGTCCGGCGGGCACGTCGCCGACAGGCGGAGCGTGACGACGGCGTTCGAGCAGCGCGTGACGTAGCCGGGGTCCACCGTGCGTTCGGCGCGGATCTGACACGCACCGTGGCCGCGCGGCGGCTCGGGCGGCACGGGCGTCGGCGCGGGCGGCGTGCCGGGTTCGTACACCCGCACGTTGTGCGTCCGCTCGTCCAGGATGTAGATGACGCCCTCTTTGCCGACCGCGATGTCCGCCGGGTCGCCGGCGGCGAAGAAGCGCGCCAGGAGCGTGCCGTCGGGCCGGTGGACGCGCACGAGGCCGTCCGAGAACAGGATCGCCACGACCACTTGGCCGTCCGACTGGAGGCCGGCGCCGATGCGGAACGGCCCGCTGGCCTCGAGCATGGACCACGTCTGGTAGTCGTTCGGCAGGTACGGCGGCGGCCAGGCGAAGACGGTGCCGCCCATCAGGTCCGTCGCGAACAGCGTGCCGTCCGGGCTGGCGGTGACGTCGGCCGGGAAGCCGGTCTGCGCGGCGCGCGGGATCAGCTGGCCCTCGACGCGGCCGTCCACGTTGCCGAGCCAGTGGAGGGCTTTCTTGGCGGGTTCGGTCAGCCAGATTCGCCCAGGCGACGCCGCCACGCCGCTGCCGGTGGCGCAGTCGCAGCGGCGCATCCAGACCTCGGCGCCGTCCGGGCCGAGGCGGCCGGCGCTCGACATCGGCTGGTTCTTGCCGGGCAGCGGGTTGTAGCGGCCCAGGTAGAGGCTGGCATCATCGCCGACGGCCAGGTCGAGCGCGTCCGTCGGGACGGCGCGCTCCTCGGACCGCGTGCCGTCCGGCAGCAGGGCGACGGCCTTGGCGGCGGGACCGTCGATCAGCCAAAGCCGTCCGTCGGGCGCGGCGGCCAGGTTGCCCGGCGCCGCGAGGCCATGGGCCGATGCGGGCCATTCCGCCGCGAGGCGGTAGCCGGGGATCGGCGCGGCGGGCGTGGCGGGGCTGAACGCGACCAGCGCGCCGGCGACGAAGCCGAGCGCGGCGACGAAGCGCAGCGTGCGGCGGCCGCGGACGGCGCGCGTCGCCGCTGGGCCGACGTGGATGGAGCGTCCGAACGACGGATGAGGCAGCATGGGCTTGCTCGCAGGTGTGGGTTCGAAGCGGCCCAATCGTACAGACAAACCGCGGAACGCGCAGCGTACTGAGGGGATCACGAAGCGATCACGAAGCGATGACCAGGCGATGACGAGGCGATCACGAAGCGACGACGAGGCGATGTCATCGCGAAACGAAGGCGATCGCGGCCGCGATCGGCATCAGCGGGCTCAACGTCGGGGCGCCGTGCTTGGATGGAACGTCGGTCCCGCCCGTCACGTGACGAGGGCTCGGCGGGCCGCGCTATGCGTCCGTGTCTTCGTTGACGATGAGGATCGCGCGCGCCGGGGCGCCGTCGGCGCCGTCGATGCGCAGCGGCAGGCACACGAGATCGCCCGCGCCCGCCGGCGCGTCCGCCAGCGCCAGGCCCTCGACGACGACGATGCCGGCGCCGAGCAGGAGGGCGTGGGGCGTGTCGACATCGTCCCACGGCGCGATGGACGGGCCGTCGATGCCGACGAGGCGGACGCCGCGGTCGACGAGCCAGCGGGCGGCGCCGGCGGTGACGGCGACGTAGTCGCGGCGGAACGGGCCGGGGTCACGGCCATCGACCAGGTCCGCGGAGTTGCGGGTGCGGAACAGGACGCGCGCCGTGTCCGCCGGCAGGACGCCCGGCGCCGCGGCCAGCCGTTCGAGCAGCGGCGCGTCGATCGCGTGGGCGTCGTGCGGGACGTGGACGACGATCGCGGGGCCGACGAGCGTCGCCAGCGGCACGCCGTCGACGCCCGCGCCGCCCGCCACGTAGTGCAGCGGCGCGTCGATGTGCGTGCCGAGGTGCAGCGTGGCCGCGATGTGCGACAGCGCGTAGCCGTCGCCGGCGGCGTGCGAGGCGACCGAAGTGATGCGCGGCGGCAGGTCGCCCGGCCAGACGGGCAGGTCGGGGGCGATGCGGCGGGTGATGTCGATGAGGCGGGTCATCGTCGCGACGGGCGGTCGGGGGACGAGGCGCGTGTCGCGGGCGTGGCCGATGGCTCGGCGGATGGCTCGGCGGATGGCTCGGCGGTCGGCGGCGGCGTCGTTTCGGGCGCGACGACGGTCGGCGTCGCCGGGTCGCCGGCGGGGGCGGCGGCGAGGGTCAGCGGGAGGAAGATGCGGGCGCCCGGGGCGGGGGTGGCGGACGATGCGACCGCGGACGTCGCCGTGCGCATCGGCGTGGGCGATGCCGGCGACACCGTCGTCGACGTCGGCGTCGCGGTCGGCACGGGCCATTCCGCGGGACCCGGCGGGAACGTCGGCTCGGGCGGGGGGAGCGTCGGGAAGGGCGCGAGCGTCGGGAACGGCGTCAGGCCGGGGATCGGCGGCGGCGTGGGCGTAGCAGGCTCCGCGGGCGGCGTCGGGGTCGTGGCGGGCGACGGGCCGTCGGTGGGCGTCGGGCCGTCGCCGGTCGGCGCGGGCGTCGGCGACGGGACGAGCGGGCGGCGGGCCCAGTCGGGCTGGCGGCCCGGCGCGATCGGCACGCCGTGGAGCGGATCGGCGACGTCCAGGACGACCAAGTCGGCATAGGCCAGCGGGCCGTCGTCCGGTCGGACGGAGTTCCAGTGCGTGATGATCAGCCGGCGGCCGTCGGGCGACCACTTCGGGCCGTCGAGGTGATAGTCGTGCTGCGCGAGCAGCATCTCGGCGACGCCCGTCGACGGATCGAGCCGCCAGATCGTGCCGCTGTCGGGGATGTCGCCGCTTGGCACCCGGTCGAGGTGCGCGCTGCTGAACGCGATCCACCGTCCGTCCGGCGACCACGCCGGGTCGGCATCGTCCCAGCCCGGGTGCGCGAAAAGGCGGCGCGCGCCGCTGCCGTCCGCGTTGACGATGTAAAGCTCGCCGCCCGGGTTCGTCGCGGCCGCCTGGCCGTCCGTGACGCGGACCACGAACGCGATGCGCCGTCCGTCCGGCGACCAGCGCGGCTGCTCGATGCGCGCGTACGGGCTGGCGAGCGGCTCGAGGACGAGCTGCTGGTCCGCGCCGCCCGGGGCGATGACGGACAGGGACGACACCTGCTGCTCGCGCCCCCGCTCGAGCGTGCTCGCGAAGGCGATGCGGCGCCCGTCCGGCGCCCAGTCCGGTGCGCCGTCGTCCGGGCCGAACGTGAGGGGGATGTTCAACGGCTGGCCGGCGGCGTCGCGGGCGAGGACCCAGATCGCGCTGGCCGCCTGCACCGGACCGTCGGCGCGCGGGGCGGCATAGGCGATCTGCGCGCCGTCCGGCGACCAGTCGGGCGAGCGTTCGCTCACGTCGGCCGACGCGGTGAGCGCTTGGCGGTCCGTGCCGTCGGGCAGGATCCGGGCCAGATCCGCGGTCACCCGGGTGGTGACGAAGACGATGGCGTCGCCATCGACGTCGGCGGCGGCCGCGGCGGCCGCGGCGGCGGCGTCGATGGCGGCATGGGCCTGCCTCGGGCCGCCCGCGGACGAGGCGATGAGC
>JBDTSC010000017.1:0-23882 GCA_039931375.1 Ardenticatenales bacterium | reverse complement strand
GTGCGCGTCGTCTCGCCGGGCACGCTGCTCGAGGGCGATCTGCTCGAGGCCCGGCACGGCAACTACCTCGCGGCCCTCGTCGAGGGCGAGAAGGGCGGAGTGGGGCTGGCCCACCTGGACATCTCGACCGGAATCTTCAACACGACGGATTTCCGCGGCGACGACGCGCTGCGCACCGCGCTGGACGAGGTCGTCCGACTGCGGCCCGCAGAGATCATCGTGCCCGAGGCGCACCGGACCTCGGACGACGAGTGGACGGCGCGGCTGAGGGAGCAGATCGACCTCGCGCAGCTGCCGACGGCCGTCATGCACCACGCGCCCTGGCAGTTCGAACCGGACAACGCGCGCCGCGTTATCCTCGAGCACTTCGGCGCCGCGTCGTTGCGGGCCTACGGCTGCGAGGAACGGCCGCTGGCCACAGCCGCCGCGGGCGCCGCGCTCGGATACGCGCTGATCGCGCAGCGCGGCCGCTTAGGGCAGGTGACCGGCCTGGCCACGTACGACGTCGCCGACTTCATGACGCTGGACAGCGCCACGCGCCGCAACCTGGAGATCGCGGTCAGCCTGCGCGGCGACACGCGCCACGGCACGCTGCTGTCCGTCGTGGACGAGACGCGAACGGCGATCGGCGCGCGTACGCTGCGCTCGTGGATGGACCGGCCGCTGGTGGACCGCACGAGGATTGACCATCGACTGGACGCCGTCGAGGCGCTCGTCGCGGCGGGCGAGCTGCGCGAGGCGCTGCGAGCGGCCCTCGGCGGCTTGTCGGACATCGAGCGCTCCGTGAACCGCGTGATCGCCGGCTACAGCGGACCGCGCGAGCTGATCGCCCTGGCCCGCTCCGCGCGCGCAGTGCCCGACGTCGCCGCGCTCGTGACGGCCACCGGCGGCGCGGCCGCGACCGTGCTCGGTCCGCTGTGCCGCCAGGACACGCGGCCCGTGGCCGACGACATCCTCGCGACGCTGCGGGACGACCCGCCGGCCGTCCTCGGCGCGGGGCACGTCATCCGGCCGGGCGCGTCGCCCGAGCTCGACCGGCTGCACGCGTCGATCGCCGACGCGCATGCGTGGATCGCCGGGCTTGAGGAGCAGGAGCGCGAGCGGACCGGCCTGCGCAAGCTCAAACTCGGGTTCAACAGGGTGTTCGGCTACTACCTCGAGCTGCCCAAGTCCCTCGCGGCCAGCGCGCCGCCCGACTACGAGCGCCGGCAGACCCTCGTGGATGCGGAGCGGTACGTCACGCCGGCGCTGAAGGAACGGGAAGTGGAGGTCCTCGGCGGCGAGGAGCAGATCGCCCAGCTGGAGCGATCGCTGTACCGCGCGCTGCTCGAACGCATCGCCCAGTCCGCGCCGCTGCTGCTCGCGGCCAGCCGCGACCTCGGCGCGATCGACGCGCTCGCGGCGCTGGCGCAGGTGGCGGTGAAGCACGACTACGCCCGCCCCGTGCTGGACGACACACGCTCGATCGATCTCACCGCCGCCCGCCACCCGGTCGTCGAGCGGCGCAGGACGGACGCGCCGTTCGTGCCGAACGACATCTCGATCGACGAGGGGCAGATCGTCCTGCTCACCGGGCCGAACATGGCCGGCAAGAGCACCGTCGGGCGCACCGCGGCGCTCATCGTCCTCTTGGCCCAGATGGGCAGCTTCGTGCCGGCCGCGGCGGCCAGGATTGGCCTGGTCGACCGCATCTTCACGCGGATCGGCGCCTCGGACGAGCTGGCGGCCGGCCAGAGCACGTTCATGGTCGAGATGGTCGAGACGGCGAACATCCTGCACCACGCCACGCCGCGCAGCCTGATCATCCTGGACGAGCTCGGCCGCGGCACGAGCACGTACGACGGCATCGCGATCGCCTGGGCCGTGCTGGAACACCTGCACGATCATCCGCGCCTGGGCGCGCGCACGCTGTTTGCGACGCACTACCACGAGCTCACCGCGCTGGCCGAGCAGCTGGTGCGCGTGAAGAACCTCAGCATGCAGGTGGCCGAGGTGGATGGCCGGGTCGTCTTCCTGCATCGCCTGGGCGAGGGCGCCGCCGACCGTTCCTACGGCGTCCACGTCGCGGAGCTGGCCGGCCTGCCGGCGGCCGTCATCCAGCGCGCCTGGGCGCTGCTCGAACGGCTCGAGCAAGGGGATGGTGTGCCGCTCCAGACATCCGCCACGCGGCCGCTGCCGGCGGAAACGGCGCAGCTCGCGCTCTTCGCGCCGTCCAACAGGCCGCACCCAGCGCTGGATGCGCTGCGGGCGATCGATCCGGACGGCCTATCGCCGCTGGACGCCCTCACCCGGCTGTACGCCCTGCGCCGGCTGGCCGACGAGCGCTGACGGGCGGTACAATCGCGGCCGCTCGCTTCATCCGCTCGTACCGTCAGGCCCCTACGCATGATCGTCATCCTCCTGGGCGCGCCCGGCTCCGGCAAGGGAACGCAATCCGAACGCCTGGTCGAGGCGCTCGACCTGGTGCACATCAGTTCGGGTGACCTGTTCCGCGATCACCTCGGCCGCGGAACGGCCCTCGGCACGCTCGCGCGCGGATACATGGACTCAGGCGCGCTCGTACCGGACGAGGTCACGATCGGCATGATCGCCGACCGGCTCTCAACGAGCGATGTGTGCGGCCGCGTGCTCTTCGACGGATTCCCGCGCACGGTGGGGCAGGCCAACGCCCTGGACGAGCTGCTTTCGTCGCTCCACATGGGCAGCGTTGCCGCCGCGATCTTCCTGGACGTAGACGATGACCAGGTCACCGCGCGCATGGTCGGCCGCGGCCGCTCGGACGACAACCTGGACACGATCCGCGCGCGCCTGGCGACGTTCCGGCGCGACACGGAGCCCGTTGTCGCGTTCTACGCTTCGCAGGGCAAGCTGCACACCGTGGACGGCGAGGGCAGCGTGGACGAGGTGGCCGAGCGGATCATGCAGGTGCTGGCGCTCGCCTAGCACCGGGCGCGGCGATAGAAGCAGGGACAAACAACGAGGGGAGCGACGATCGTCGCTCCCCTCGTTGTTTGCGTTGGAGATGGCCGGAATCGAACCGGCGTCCGAAAAGTTCGTCCACGGATGTACCACGTGCGTCTCCGGGTCACCTGTATCTCGTACGGCCCAACCTTACCCGGCGAAGCGCCCGGACCGTACCAGCCGATGATCTTTCATCGCCCTTATCAGCATGGGGGCGACGGCACGCGGACTGCATGATACCCGACCTCTAAGCGCCTGCGAGACCTAGAGCGGGCATCGCCGCTTTAAGCGGCGAGAGCGAGCGTTGGCTCGGCTTCTATCTTTTTGGCCCTGTTTTACGAGCTTGAGCCAAGCTCGGCACGCAATCCGAAAACAACCCTCCCCGTCGAATCCATAACATCCCCGCGAGCGACCAATGCTAGCGGGCCGGCGGGGCGTCGTCAACACGCGCGGGCAGGGGCGTCGACGGCGCGGTCGACAACGGCGCCACGACGCCCGCGCCCGCTGCGGCGCCCGCACGGGCCCAACGGCGCAGCGAGGAGCGCGCAAGCGCCGCGAACGGCCGACGCCAGCCGCCGCGCGGCCGCCACGCCAGTCCGCTGAGGCGCTTGAACCGCTCCACACGCCGGTATATGCGTGCGCTCACCCACGGCCCGGCGCCGCGCTGGATGTCAAAGGCGGCCCAATCGGCCAGCGATTCGGGCAATTGGAAGCCGGATCGCACCGCTTCACGCGTGATGGACGAGCCGGGGTACGGCTTGAAGTAGAAGACCGGTGTCTCGAACGCGGGGCTCATCAACCGCAGTCGCGCCGCGAACGACAACGACGCGCGAACGCTTGCATCCGACTCGCCGGGGAACCCGACGATGAACGGGAACTGCACGGCAATCCCGAGATCACGGCACCGCTCGGCCGCGTCAAGCACCTGTTCGAGCCGGATGTCCTTGTGCATCCAGTCGAGCATCGCCTGGCTGCCCGCCTCGACCCCGATGAGCACGCGGCGAAGCCCGGAGCGGCGACAAAGAGCCAGGTCGGCGTCGGACAGGCGCGCCGCCTGGTCCGCGCGGAGCGTGCCGGCCCAGCTGAAGGCGTGGCCCGCCGAGAGCAGCCCCTCGGCCATCGTCGTGACCCGCTCAACGTGCGTGAAGAACGTCTCGTCCTGGAAGCTGACGTCGTCGAACGGATGCGTGCGGTGCAGCGCCGTCAGCTCGGCGACGATGCGCGCCGGCGAGAGGCCGGTCCACTGCCGTGCGTACACGAACGGGTCCGCGCAAAAGTCGCACCGAAAGTGGCAGCCGTAGGAGGTGATGTAGTCCACTTGACGCAGGCGCTTCTTGGCGAAGTAGCTCTCCACATCGATCAACGCATAGTCGTGCGCGGGCAGCGCCTCGGCTGCGATGAGGGGCCGAGGCGGGTTGAGGACGATGGTGCTGCCCGCGGAGGCATCCACGCGATGCGCGCAGCCCTGCACCCCCGCCAGCTCGTGCGGCGCCGCGCCGTCCGCCAACCGCTGGGCGATCTCGCGCATCGTACTCTCGCCCTGCGCCTGCACCGTGACGTCGACGCCGGCCTCCGCCAGGCAGTCCGTCGGGAACAGGGAAGGATGCCATCCGCCCCAGATGATCGGCAGGTCCGGCCGGAGCGCCTTCACGGCCCGGCTCACGACCAGCGCATCGGCGATCGGGGCGCCGGTGAGCACGGACACCCCGAGGCACAGCGCGCGTTCGAGGTGCGGGCGGAGCGCCTCCACCCCGTCCGGCACCAACCGGCCATCGATGATCCGCACGTCGAACCGCTCGCGGTCCAGCGCCGACCCGATCGCGACGAGGCCGAGCGGCATCGTGTGGTACGCGGCTCGCGGGTTGTAGAGCAGGACGAGCGGTCGATCGGATTGGGATCTGCGCATCGCCACGATCGAGCCGCTCAGCGGTCCGCCCGTGCGGTCGCGCGCGCGACGTCCCGCGCCGCGTCGCGCGCCTTCAAGCTGTCGCGCTTGTCATACAGCTTCTTTCCTCGGCCCACACCCACCTCGAGCTTCGCCCAACCGCCCTTCAGGTACAGCCGCATCGGCACGAGCGTCAGGCCCTTGAGTTGGACGGTGCGGCCGAGCTCGAACAGCTCCTTGGCCTTCAACAACAGCTTGCGCCGGCGCAGCGGGTCATGATCGCTGTAGCTCGCCGCCTGCCACGAGGCGATGTTCGCGCCGACCAACCAGCCCTCGCCGCGCTCGACGGCGACGTACGCCTCCTGCAGGCTCACCCGCCCGGCCCGCACGCTCTTGATCTCGCTGCCGGTCAGGGCGATGCCCGCTTCGAGCGTGCGCGTGATGTCGAAATCGTGCCGCGCCCGTCGGTTCGTCGCGACGACCTTGACCCCGCCTTCACCGCGCTTGCCGTCCGTCTTGGCCGGTCGCCCCGCGCGCCCGCCGCCCACCGGCCGCGCCGCGTGCTCAGCCACCGCTGCCGGCCGCGCTCGCGGATGCGTCCTGGCCGACCAGCTTCGCCGCCGCGTCGTCCTGGGCCTGGCGACCTTCGACGACCTCGTCCGGCTTCAACCCGGCGTCCGTGAGCGCGACGCCCTTGGGGCTTGTCCACGTGCCGGTGGTCATGCGCAGCTGCACGCGCCCGACGTCCGTCAAGGACTGCAGCGTGCCATGGCCGAACGTCGTCTCACCGACCAACGTGGCGCCGGCCACTTCGCGCAGGGCCGAGGCCAGCATCTCCGCTTCGTCGCCCGTGCCGCCGTTCACCAAAATCACGAGCGGCAACCCGAACAACGGCGCGCCGCCGGACGGCGGTTCGGCGCTCTGAGCTGCGTCCGACGCGGTGCGTGTCCGCTTGATCCACACGGGACCGGTCATGAACCGCCCAGCGATCGACGCCAACTCCGAGCGGCTGCCGCCAGGATCGTCCCGCAGGTCGAGCACGACGGACTTCGGCGTCGCGCCGGCGATGGCCGCGGCGATCGCGGCATCCAATGCGGCCGACACGCCGGCGCCCATGTGAGCGATGCGAAGGGTCAAGACGCCGTCCGCGAACGTTGCCGCGGCCGGCGCCATCGCCGTCGCACGGGCGCGGGTAAGCGAGGAGGCGAAGATCGTCTTGTCCGAGCGCGACACGATCACCTCTACCGTGGGCTGGGAATCGTCCGCGAGCTGGACCGCGACCGGGGTCGGTCGATCGCCGCTGGTCACGGGGTTCCGGCCGCCGAGGGCCGGCGCCGCCTCCGTGGCCGCGGCCGTCGGGGAGGGCGTTGGGGTCGCGGCGTCCGCGTTGTGGTTCTGGGCGCGGACGATCAGGTCGTCCGCCTGCAGGTCCGCCTTGGCCGCCGGACCATCCGGCACGACCGCCAGCACCCGCGCGCCGCGGCTCGTATCCGCGATCCAAAGCCCGAGCGGCGCGATCAGCTGCGGCGCCACCGGATCGTCCGCGCTCAGGGAAGGCGGCATCGCCGCGGCGCCGTCGTTCGAGCCGGTCACGACGAGGGCCCACGGGTCGTCCAACGCCTCGACCATGCCCTCGATCGCCCCGTCCGTGATCTGCGCTGGTGCAGGGCGGTCGCCGTAAAACTCCTGATTGACATAATCCCAGGCCTCGCCGTACAGGCCGAACTGCGCCGGCGGAGCGACGTCAGCCGGGGGCAGGGTAGGGACAGCCGGTTGCTGCGCCACGCGGGCGGCCACGCCCATGAGCCAGGCGGCGACGATCAGGACGAACCCGACCGCGAACAGCAGGACGGCGTGGCCGCGGCGCGTCGGTTCGAATGTGCTCATGGCCGGCCTCCGAGCAAGCGCTGGGCTTCCGTGACCGCGCGCTGCAGTTGGACGTCAGGCGGCGCGTCCGGCGCGGGGGCGGTGTCATCGCCGGCGGCCGGCGCGGTGGCCGTCGCCGTCGGCTCGGGCGTCGGGCCAGTGGGTGTCGGCAGCGGGGTCGGGCGGGGTGGTGGCGTCACGACGATGTCGGGCGAGATGCCACGGCGGTGGATGAGGGAGCCGTTCGGCGTCCGCCAGATCTCCACGGTGATCCGCAGCTCGGAGTCATCGGACAAGTGGTGCACGTTCTGCACGGACCCCTTGCCGAACGTCTGCTCGCCGACGAGCACGCCGCGGGAATGGTCCCGGATCGCGCCCGCCACGATCTCGCTGGCCGAGGCGCTGCCGCCGTTGACGAGCACGACCAGTGGGAGGTCATACGCCGTGCCGCCGGGCACGACGCGCTCTTCGTTGCGGACCCCGGCCCGATTCTCGCGGAACGTCACGACGCCGCTGTCCACGAACTCGCTGGTCACGCCGATCGCGGCGTTCAGATAGCCGCCCGGGTTGTTGCGAAGGTCCAATATGAGCGCCTTGGCGCCCTTGTCGCGCAGCTCCGCGATCGCGGAGCGAACCTCGTCGCGCGTCTCCTGAGCGAACACGGTCAGCTCGATGTACCCAACACTCGGCGCGCCTTCGTCCGTCATCAGCTTGGCCGTGTTTACCGAGGGCACCTTGATCGTGTCCCGCACGACGGCGACTTCGAAGGGGTCCGGCACGTCCGCCCGAAGGATCGTCAGGCGCACCGTCGTGCCCTTCTTGCCGCGGATGAGGAGCACCGCCGCGTTCACCTCGAGCCCGGCGATGTCCTTGCCGTCCACCTTCAGCACGACGTCGCCGCTCTTGATGCCGGCGCGTTCGGCCGGCTGCCCGCGCATCGGCGTCTGGATGACGATCTGCCCGTCGTCGTTCTGGTTCACGAACGCACCGATGCCGCTGAACTCACCGTCCAGCTCCGGCCGCTGGATCTCGGTATCGACGGGATCGGAGAACAGCGTGTACGGATCGTTCAGGGCCCGCAGGCTGCCGCGGATCGCGCCATACGTGATGTCCTTGCTGTCGGGCATCGCCAGGGCATACGTGTCCGTGATCACCTTCCAGGTGGACCAGAACGTGTCGAAGCCCGTGTCCGACAGAGCGTCTCCGCTCGAAGGTGCGCCCGCGTCGGATGGGGACGGCGTCGCCGAAGTCGACGGCGCACCGCCTCTGGCCGGGTCGCCAAGCGCCACCAGCGCACGCAGGCGGGCGGTGTAGGCGGGATCGATACGATCCGCCGACCCGAAGCCGATCGCGAACGCGAACAGCAGTACGACCAGCGCTAACAAGAACAGTGCTGTGAGCCTGAGGAAATACCGCATGACCAGACGAACCTCGCTGGCGAGATGGTAGTGGGAGGCGGAAGGCCGAGTATAGCACGCGCCCGATCGCCTCCGATGCCAGACAGGCCGAACTGCGGCCCATTGCACGACATAATGATCATAGTGCGACATTGTGAATCCTCGAAACGCACCGTCAGCCCGCGGTCCGGCCCGCGTCAGCCACACGGCGGTCCGCGGACCGCGCGGCGCCGCGAGCGCGTCAAGCGCCGCGCACTCTGGTCCGGTACACTGGTCACTGTTCCGATGAACGAGCCGCTCGCAGCCCACGACGGGCCGCGTCAAACCCGGCACGCCCCCTCGGACACACAGAACCACCATTGGAGTGAACCGATGCGCCGCTTGATCCAGACCGCTGCCCTGACCGCCGCCCTCGCCGCCGCCTTCGTGATCCACCACGGCGCCGCACACGCCGACGACCTCAGCACGTACGCCCAGTCGATGCGCTCCTTCACGCCCGTCATCGCGGACTGGACGGCGGACGTGGACCACATGGCCGTCGCAATCCAGACGAAGCCCGAGCTGGCCTGCTCGTCCGACATCGCTGAGTTGGCCCGCCGCGGCCGCGGGATCGCCACCGACCTGTTCGGCACCGCCGCGCCTGAGGCGCTCGCCGGCCAGCACGCGCGGCTCGCCGACGCCATCGACCACGTGGCGGCGATCACGAACACGTCCTGCGGCAGCCCGATCGCGCTCGAGAGCCTCGTTTCCCACGACATGCGCGAAGCCCGTGCGGCGCTGGTGTGGATCCGGTACTACACGGATCGCCCGGCGCCGGCCATCGGCATCGACCACCCGCTGCCGGACGCGGGCAACTAACGACCGGCGCATCCGATCGCGAAAGGGGCGGCTGGGAATCCCAGCCGCCCCTTTCGCATTGCCGCCCACCGCGCTTCCCCATTCCTTCCCCATCCTCCCCTTCCCCATCCTCCCCTGCCCCCATCTCCCCTGCCCCATCGGCCGTTTCGCACATTCGCATGCGCGCAAGCCGTCCGGTCCTCGTACGCGCCCATGGCATAATCCGCCGGACGATGAACGAGCACCGCCACGTGATCCGGTCCGCTGTCCTGTCCGCGCTGGCCTTATGCGTGCTCGCCCCTTCGACGGGCGCCGCTCGCGCCCAGGACTTCCCCAGCGCGTCGCCGGCAGCCGGGCGGATCGTCTACTCCCGGCAGGCCGTCGACACGTTTGACATGTTCACCGCGGATCCGGACGGTGCGGACGAGGCCCGGCTGCTGGAGATCGACGAGTCGCCGGCCGGCGAGGACCAGCCCCGCTGGTCGCCCGACGGGCGCCGCGTCGCGTTCGCCACGTATCGGGACGGCGCCGCGGTGATCCACGTACTGTCCGTCGAGGACGGCGAGCTGCGGACCGTGGTCGATCGGGACGGGACGAGCGGCGACGCGAGCTGGTCGCCCGACGGACGCTGCCTGGCCTACGAGGGCGGACAGGCGGACGACCCCGCCTTGTTCGACGTGAAGGTCTGGTGCGACGACGGCGCCGAGAGGCCCGGCGTCCAGACGTCCAGCCCCGCGCGCAACGTCACGAACACACCGTCGATCGACGAGCGCGACCCAGAATGGTCGCCGGACGGGGCGCGGATCCTGTTCGCCGCGCGCTCGAACGCGGCGGCCACCACGGATCGATGGGTGCTGACCGACATCGCGGTCGATGGAACGGATCGGCGCACCGTGCTCGCGCTGCCGGACGAACATGCCCGGTTTCCGCGCTACAGCCCGGACGGCGAACGGATCGGCCTGATCGCCAGCCGCCAGAACCTGCCGTTTGGGATGCTGAGCGTCTTCGAACGGTCGACCGGCGCGATCACCCCGCTGTGCGAGCTTGCCAGCGACAGCTGGTCGTGGTCGCCGGACGGGACGGAGCTGTTGTTCGCGAACATCGCGAACAGTGGCGTCCGGTTGGCTCCGCCCGGACTTTCGAGCGCGCCGAATTCGTCCAACGCGCCGTATGCATCGTTTGCGACGCCGCTCCGATGGGCGCGCACGGCGTCCACCCAATACAAGGGGCTCTACCGCGTCGACCTGGCGTCCCGATCCGTGGCCCGCCTGCGCGGCGCGGCGGGCGGCGCGGAGGCGCCGAACGTGCCGACGAACTTCGAATTTGGCTTCATGCCGGACTGGACGAAGGGCACGGCTACGCCCGGCATTGCGACCGCCACGCCGACCGTCGAGGCGACGCCCTCCCCGGCGCCGTCGCACACCCCGACCGTCGCGCTGAGCCCATCGCCTTCGCCGAGCCCATCCGGCGGGTCGTCGACGCCAGCCGGCCGATCGCCCCACCGCATTTTCTTGCCCCGCCTCTTCCTGCCCCGGCGTCGCTAGCGGGGCGTCCGCTAGCAGGGCGTCCCTAGCCAACGCGATACGGCGCGACCTCGCCCAGGAGGAACGGCGGCACCTGGACGCTGACCCGCGTGCCGGCCGCCTCGAAGGCCTCGGAGTCGACCGTGCCGTACACGTGCAGGCGGTGCAGCAGGTCCCCGTCGCGGTACGGCACCAGCAGCTCGACGGCCACGAGTCCGGCGCGCAGCGACTCATCGAGCGCCTCCCGCAGGCCGTCCAGGCCGATGCCCTGCGCCGCGCTGATCGGCACCGCGTCTGGGTAGAGTTCCGTCAGCGCGCGCCACGTCGGCGATTCCTCGAGGGCGTCGATGAGCGCGGCGCCGTCCGGCCGCTTGCCGAGGGCGCGCAAGCGATCCGCGGGGATCACGCGATCGATCTTGTTTACCGCCACCGCCATCGGCGGCCGGACGAGACCGAGGTCCGCCAGGACGTTCTCGACCGTCTCGGCCTGGTCGATGGCGGCCGGGTGGGACAGGTCGACGACGTGCAGGAGGACGTCCGCTTCGGTGACCTCTTCGAGCGTCGCCCGGAACGCGGCGACGAGCTCGGTCGGCAGGCGCTGGATGAAGCCGACCGTGTCGGACAGGAGCGCCTGCCGTCCGTTGGACAGCTGCACGCGGCGCGTCGTGGGATCGAGCGTCGCGAAGAGCTGATCGGCGGCGTAGATCGCCGTCTCCCCGAGCAGCGCGTTGGCCAGGGTGCTCTTACCGGCGTTCGTGTACCCCACGAGCGCGATCGTCGGCAGGCCGGATCGCTGGCGTCGTTGCCGGCTCTGGCGGCGCTGCGTGCGGAGCGTCTCGATCTGCCCTTTGAGGAACGCGATGCGCCGCCCGATCTCGCGCCGGTCGATCTCGAGCTGCGTCTCGCCGGGCCCGCGCACCCCGACGCCGCCCCCTGCCCCACCGGCCCGCCCGCCAGCCTGGCGCGCCAAGTGGGTCCACATCCGGGTGAGGCGCGGCAGCCGGTACTCGAGCTGGGCCAGCTCGACCTGCAGCATGCCGTCGCGCGTGCGGGCGTGCTGCGCGAAGATGTCCAGGATCAGCGCGGTGCGGTCGATGACCTTCAGGTCCAGACCGCTCTCCAGGTTCCGCTGCTGGCGCGGCGAGAGTTCGCGATCGACGATAACCACGTCCACCTTCAGGTCCGCGGCGGCGGCCTTGATCTCCTCGACCTTGCCGGACCCGACCAGCGTGCTCGGCTGCGGCCGCGACAGCCGCTGGATCGCGCGGCCGACGACCCCGACGCCGGCCGTCTCGGCCAACGACGCCAACTCGTCCAGGGACACCTCGACGGGCCAAGCCGCCTCGCCCCGCAATTCTACGCCGACGAGCAGACCGCGCTCGGACAGCGTGACGTCCCGCAGCTGCCAGTCCAGTCGCCCCGCCGCGCCCGGACCGTCGCCGCCGACGCCGCCGACACCGCCGACGCCGCCCTCGCCGAGATGTTCCACGACGATGCGCAGCTCGTCCACGTCCTCCAGCGCCTCCCATGCGTCGCCGCCCGGATCACCCTCGCCCGCGTCCGCGCCGACCTCGTCGTCGAGAGCGGCGGCGTCCAGCACGTCTGCGTCGTCCGCGCCGACGACGTCCGCATCGCCGGCGCCCCTGGCCTCGGCCCCACTGCCCTGCAGGCGATGGCGGCGACGCTTGGGCGGCGGGCTTGGCTTGGACGGGGCGGAGGAGGGTCGGCGGCTCACGTGGCACGCCCCATGATCGCCGCAGCGGACTCCAGCGGTTCGACGGGTGCCGGAATGACGGGCGCCGATGCATCGACGGTGCGCGCGCTCCGGCCATCCGGCGCCGCGGGCGGCCGCCAGCCGCAGCCGTCGCGCCAGGCGAGCAGGTCCGCCATGGCCCTCTCGGCGTATGCCCTGTGGCGGTCCGGCTTGCCGCGCGGCGGTGCGGCAAGCGGCGGTAGCAGACCGAAGTTCGACTTCATCGGTTGGAAGTGGGCCGGCTCAGCATGGGTGACGTAGTGGCACAGCGCGCCCAGCATCGTCGTCGGCGGCAGCGCCTCGACGCTCTGGCCGAGCAGACGGCGCGCGGCGTTCGCCCCGGCGACAAGGCCGCTGGCGGCGTTGCCGGTGTAGCCCTCGATGCCCGTGATCTGCCCGGCCAGGAAGAGGTCGGGCCGACCGCGCATCGCCATCGTCGCGTCCAGCAGCAGCGGGCTGTTCACGTACGTGTTGCGGTGCATCTGGCCGAGTCGGACGAACTCCGCCCGCTCCAAGCCGGGGATGAGGCGCAGGACCGCCTCTTGCTGTCCCCAGCGCACGTTCGTCTGGAAGCCCACCAGGTTGTACAGCGTCGCGGCGACGTTGTCTTGGCGAAGCTGCACCACGGCGAACGGCCGCCGCCCGGTCCGCGGGTCCGTGAGGCCGATCGGCCGCATCGGGCCGAACGTCAGCGAGCGCCGTCCGCGCGACGCGATCACCTCGATCGGCAGGCAGCCCTCGAAGAACGGCTCGGCGGTGGTGTCCTGGGCGGCCGCTCCCGCCGCACCGACCGTCTCGAACGCCGGCATCGCGATACGCTCGGCGCCGCACAGCGCCTCGTAGAAGCGGTCGAACTGGGCCTCGGTCATCGGGCAGTTGATGTAGTCGCCCTCCTGGGTCTCGCCCCTGCCCCAGCGTGAGCCACGAAACGCGACGTCCATATCGATCGAATCGGCCGCGACGATCGGCGCCAGGGCGTCAAAGAAATACAAGTGCTCTTTGCCGGTGAACCGCATGAGGTCCGCCGCCAGAGCATCGCTCGTCAGCGGCCCGCTGGCCAGGACGGCCGGACCGTCCGGCACGCGCTCGACCTCCTCGCGCACGATTTTGACGCGCGGGTGGGCCGCCAGCGCTTCCATGACGCCCTCGGCAAACGCGGCGCGGTCGACGGCCAGCGCGCCGCCGGCGGGCAGCGCGGCGCGCTCGGCGGCCCAAAGAATCAACGAGCCGAGCGCGCGCAGCTCCGCCTTGAGCAGCCCGCCCGATCGATCCGCCAACGTGCTGCCGAAGCTGTTCGAGCACACGAGCTCCGCCAGCCGATCCGTGGTGTGGGCGGGCGTCGTGCGGCGCGGACGCATCTCGTACAGCGTGACGTCGATGCCGCGCTCGGCCGCCTGCCATGCCGCTTCGCAGCCGGCGAGGCCGCCGCCGACGACGGTCAGGCGTAGCACGCTCGCTGCGCCGGACAACGGGTTCGGCGACGCCGGCGCGTCCGATGTAGAGTCGGCGGGCGAATGGAGCGGGCGTTCGGTCTTGGTGGTACGGTCGATCGTCGTCTTCCTTGGCGCGTTCGGGCGAGCACGGCATTATAGCGCGTGGGCAGACGGCCGCCTGGACGCCGGGTCCACGCGATGCCGTCGTGCCGGCTACCATGCAGCCGTATCGCAGGGAGACCGCGAGATGACGCAACGAGACGCGGCGCCGCCGTTGAACCCATCGCTCCTCGAACTGATCGAGGCCAAGCGCGACGGCCGCTCGCACCACGAGGCGCAGCTGCGCTGGCTGATGCGCGCCGTCGTCGGCGGCGCCGTGCCCGACTACCAACTGGCGGCGTGGCTGATGGCGGTGGTCCTGCGGGGCATGACGGGGCCCGAGACGGCGGCCCTCACGCGCGCGATGGCCGAGAGCGGCGCCTGCCTCGACCTGTCCGACGTGCCGGGCCCGACCGTCGACAAACACTCCACCGGCGGCGTCGGCGACAAGACGACGCTGGTGGTCGGCCCGCTGGCCGCGGCGACCGGGCTGACGATGGCCAAGATGAGCGGCCGCGGCCTCGGGCACACGGGCGGCACGCTCGACAAGCTGGAGAGCTTCCCCGGCCTGACGGTCGATCTGGACGTGGAACGGTTCAAGCGCCAGGCGCGCGACGTCCGACTCGTCATCGCCGGACAGACCGCGGACCTCGCGCCGGCGGATCGCATCCTGTACGCCCTGCGGGACGTGACGGGCACCGTGCCGAGCCTGCCGTTGATCGCATCCTCCATTATGTCAAAGAAACTCGCGGCCGGCGCGTCCGCGATCGTCCTGGACGTGAAGGTGGGCGGCGGCGCGTTCATGAAGACGCTCCCCGAGGCGCGCGCGCTCGCGGAGGCGATGCTGTCCATCGGCCGCGCCGCCGCACCGCCGAGGCGGATGGCGGCGCTCCTCACGGCGATGGATCAGCCGCTCGGCCGAGCGATCGGCAACGCGCTCGAGGTCGCCGAGGCGATCGCTACGTTGCGCGGCGACGGCCCGGCGGACCTGCTCGATCTGTCCTTGCAGCTCACCGCCCTGCTCCATGTGGCAGCCGGCATCGCGGACCACGTCGATGCCGTGCGGCCCGCGCTCGAACGTGCGATCGCCTCCGGCGCGGCCCTGGACCGCCTGCGCCAACTCGTCGAAGCCCAAGGCGGCGACCCACGCTGCGTCGACGATCCCGCCCTCCTGCCCCATGCCCCCCACGTGGCCACGATCCGCGCGGCGCGGTCCGGCGTCGTCCTCCGCGTCGACGCACGCGCGCTCGGGGACGCGGCGGTGCGGCTGGGCGCCGGGCGGCGTCGCAAGGGAGAGGCGATCGACCACGCGGTCGGGCTCATCGTGCACGCACGGTGCGGCGACTCGGTCGCGGTCGGCGACGCGCTGGCGGACGTCCACGCCCGAACGAGCGCGAAGGCGGCGGATGTTGAGACGGCCGTGCGCGCGGCGTTCGCGTTCGACGTCGACGGCGTCGAGGACGGTGGCGAGGACGGCACTCGGAGAGTCGGACGCGGCGCGGCCGACGCCGTCGTGTTGGCGACGATCCTGCCGTAGCCCGTGGCGCGGCGATCCTTCACCAGCGCGGCCTTCCACGCAGCGACAACGGGATACGCCGCGCCACGCGTTGACCCGCCCGCCCGCCCCACTCTATCCTTGCGCGTCTCCAGCTCTTCGACCGCCTGAATGGACGCGCTGATCATGACGATCCCAACGGACGACCTCACCGGCCCATTCCCCGACGAACCGGCCGGCCCGCGCAAGCGAATCCTGACCGGCGACCGCCCGACCGGCCGCCTGCACCTGGGCCACTTCGTGGGCAGCCTGCGCCATCGCCTCGCGCTCCAGCACGCGTATGACTGCTTCTTCATCATCGCCGACCTGCACATGCTGACGACCAAGCCCTCCAAGGACGACATCGAGCACATCAGCGAGCACGCGCGCGAGATCGTCCTGGATCACCTGGCGATCGGGATCGAGCCGGAGCGGGCGACGTTCTATCTGCAGTCGGCCGTGCCCGAGGTGTATGCGCTGCAGCTCTTGCTGTCCAGCCTCGTGACCGTGGAGCGGTTACAGCAGCTGCCGACGATCAAAGACATGGCCGCCGCCGCCGGCATGGAGCAGATCCCATACAACCTCCTGGGCTATCCGGTCCTACAGGCCGCGGACATCCTGCTGCCCCGCGCTCACCTCGTGCCGGTCGGCAAGGACAACGAGTCGCACGTGGAGATCACCCGCCAGATCGCCCGGCGCTTCAACGCCGCCTACGGCGAGGTCTTCCCGCTGCCCGAAGCGTACGTCGAAGGCGGCACGCTTCTCGGAACGGACGGACAGGCGAAGATGTCCAAGAGCCTCGACAACGCGATCTTCCTGTCCGACGACACCGCGACCGTCCGGCGGCGCGTCAAGGGCATGTACACCGACCCCAAGCGGGTTCACGCGGACATCCCCGGCACGGTCGAGGGCAACCCTGTCTTCGACTACCTGGATCTCTTCGACCCGGACACCGACGTCGTCGACGGCCTGAAGGAGCGCTACCGCGCCGGTACCGTCGGCGACGTCGAGGTCAAGGCGCGGCTGCTGGACGTCCTCGAGGCGTTCCTGGCCCCGATCCGCGCGCGACGCGCAGAATTTGAGGCACGCACCGGGTATGTCGACGAGCGGATCGTCGAGGGCACGGAGCGCATGCGCGCCGAGGCGCACGAAACGCTTTTGGCGGTGCGCCAGGCGATGGGCCTCAGCGGCGCGTGGAACCGGATCAGCCGGCGTGCGGAGAAGTATCGCAAAGGGCAGCCGGGCGCGTCGGCTTCGCGGACAGGCTAGAGAGCCGGTAGGGATCGCGCGCGGCCCGATCACGGCGGATTGGTATCATCTACGGCCGCCCGTACACGCCGCCTGTACACGACGAACAACGGCCGCCGCCGATTCGTCCGACCCAATGTCAACCCACCGAATCGTCGGATCGTCGCGCCGAAACCAGAGGGCCTGCTTGCGGACCAGGCGGCGCGTCGAGGCGCGCAGCCGCTCTGCAACGGACGCGACGGATGCGTCGCCGAGGACGCGCTCGCGCCACTCCGCGTAGCCAACGCCCGACATGTTCGGGTGATCGAAACCGACGCCGCGCTCGACCAGCGCGCGCACTTCATCTTCCAGCCCGTCCGCGATCATCCGGTCGATCCGCGCATCGATCCGCGCCTCCAGCACGTCGTCCGCGCGCGCCAGCCCGACGACGACGAGCGGCTCCGCCGACGTCCGCTCGGACTGCCACGAGGACAGTGGCCTGCCCGTCGCCTCATACACCTCGATTGCGCGCACGATCCGGCGCACGTTGTTCGGATGCAGGCGCTCGGCGGACGCCGGGTCGACGGCCCGAAGGCGTGCATGGAGTGCGGCGACGCCTTCCGGCGGAACCGCGTTGGCGGCGCCGGACGGGGCCGCCGAATCGCTGGCACTCGACGCCCCCATCGCACCACCGACCCCGGCAAGCGCGAACAGCGCCGCACGCAACGCCTCGTTCGGCGGCACCGGCGGCACGGCCCAGCCCTCGCGCAGCGCCCGCACGTACTGGCCGGTGCCGCCGACGAGCACGGGACGGCGGCCGCGGCCGCGGATCTCCGAGAGCACCGCACGGGCACGCTCGAGAACGTCGGCGAGCGAGAGCACGTCCGCGGCGTCCGCGACGTCGATCAGGTGGTGGACCGCTTCGGCCCGCTCCGCGGCGCTGGGCTTGGCTGTGCCGATGTCCATGCCGCGGTACAACAGCCGCGAGTCGAGCGACACGATCTCCCCGTCCAGCGCCGTGGCCAGCGCGATCGACACCTCGGTCTTGCCGACGGCGGTCGGGCCGACGATCGCGATGGCCGGCGCACCAGGACGGGCCGGGTCGCGCGAATCGTCGGCCATCGGCGACGGCACGGACAAGGGCACCCGGAGATCGTTCGAGGCGCTCAAAAGCCGACCGCATTCCGGTAGTGCGCCCATCGCAAGGGTGCGCCTTCCGCGTCGACGTTCACCGCCACGACGTCGATCCGCCACGGGCCGCTCCATCCCGCGCCTGCGACGTACCCCTGGGCCAGCGCGACCAGCCGGGCCTGCTTGCGGGCGTCCACGCTCTCCTCGGGCGACCCAAAGCGCGCGCCGCGCCTGGATCGCACCTCGACGAACACGAGCGTGTCACCGTCGCGCGCCACGATGTCGAGTTCCCCCCGACGGTGGCGCCAGTTGCGTTCGAGGATCGTCCAACCGGATGCGGTCAGGCGGTCCGCCGCGTCCTGCTCGGCGCGCGCGCCCAGGGGCCGGCGGTCGTCCGGTGGTGGGGCGGTGGTCGATGGCGTCATGCGAACACGCCGGCGGATCCCGCGGCGACGCCGTCGGCACCGACCACCGCGTCGACCCCGTCGACCACGTCGACGGCCGCGACGTCCGGCATCAGTCGCCACGTCAACCGGTGCTGCGTGCTCGCGCCGACCGCGGCCAGCGCCGCTCGGTGCACCGCCGCGCCGTAGCCGACGTGGCGCTCGAAGCCGAACGCCGGGAGCGCTTCGGCCAGACGCACCATGAAGGCGTCGCGGCGCACCTTGGCGATCACGCTGGCGGACGCCACACTGAGAACTGACGCGTCGCCGCGCACCACGGACACCTGGTGCCACGGCCCGAGCCGCCGGATCGGGCGGCCGTCGACCACGACCGCGTCCGGTCGGCGCGGCAGCGAGAGCAGCGCCCGCCGCATTGCCAGCGCGGTGGCGCGCGCGATGCCCAGAGCGTCGATCTCGAATGCGGACGCGGCGCCAACGGCCCAACCCGCGGCCTCCCGCTCGATCCATGGGGCCAGCAGCGCGCGGGCGCGCGGCGTCAGCGCCTTGGAGTCGCGCACGTCCGCCCAGCGTGCGCCCACATCGTCCAGGCGCGCGTCGCTGGGCAGCACGACGGCCGCGGCCAGGACCGGCCCGGCCAACGCACCGCGCCCCACCTCGTCGACACCCGCGATGATGCGGTGGCCGGCGCGGTGGAGCGCGTGTTCGAACTCGAGGCTGGGTCGGTTCGGCGGCGTCGGATCAGGCCTCGGCGTCCGCGGCCTCGCTGGCCGGACGGGCCACGGCCGCAAACCGGCGCTTTTCGCGCAGGCGGGCGCTCTTGCCCGTGCGCTCGCGCAGGTAGTACAGCCGGGCGCGGCGAACGTGAGCGTGGCGAAGGATCTCGAGCTGCTCGAGGCGCGGCGAGTGCACCGGGAAGATGCGCTCCACCCCGACGCCGTGTGCGCCGGTGCGGCGGACGGCGAAGTTCGCGTCCGACGTGCCGGGGTTGATCGCGATCACGACGCCCTGGAACGTCTGGACGCGCTCGCGGGCGCCCTCGACGATCCGGAAGTGCACGCGGACGGTATCGCCCACGCGCAGCTTGGCGAAGGGTACGGTATCGGGTCGATCGAGCATGTGCTCGACGCCCAGGGAACGAACGAGATCGGACATGGTGGTCTTCCTAGAGAGGGGATATGGCCAACCGGGCTATGCTACCACGCATCGGGGGAACAGGACAAGGAAATCGCGGGCGATCGCATCAACTCGCCCCCTCGTCCAGCCACCCTCGCTCCTCGGTCGTCGGCGGCACGTCCACCAGCAGATCCGGCCGCCGTGCCGCCGTCCGCTCTAAGGACTTTCGGCGGCGCCAGCGGTCGACGGCGCCGTGGTCGCCGCCCAGGAGGACGTCCGGCACCTTCCAGCCGCGAAAGTCCGCGGGGCGGGTGTAGTGAGGGTGCTCGAGGCGGCCCGCGGCGTGGCTGTCGGTTTCCACGCCGTGCGCCAGGCCGACGACCCCCGGCCGAAGGCGGATCACGGCGTCCGCCAGCAGCATCGCCGGCAGCTCGCCGCCGGTGACGACGAAGTCGCCGACGGAGATCTCGTGGGTCGCCAGGTGCGCGCGGACGCGCTCGTCGAAGCCCTCGTAGTGCCCGCACAGCACGACGACGCGCCGTTCGGCCGCCAGCGCGAGGGCGGCGGCGTGGTCCAGGCGGCGGCCCTGGGGCGTCATGAGCACCACGGCGGCCGGCGGCGGCGGGTCACCGGGAGCGAGCGGGGGGATGTCCAGCAGGGACTCGACGGCCCGAAACAGCGGTTCGGCCTTCATCACCATGCCGCCGCCGCCGCCGAACGCGTAGTCGTCCGCGGTCTGATGGCGGTCCGTGGCCCACGTGCGCAGGTCGTGCACCCGCAGGTCCACCAGGCCGGCCGCACGGGCGCGGGCGATCATGCTGACGTCGAACGGGCCGGTGAACATCGCGGGGAACAGCGTCACGATGTCCAGGCGAAGCGCGTCGGACGAATCGGTCGCCGCGGCGATGCCGTCCGCCGCGTTGCCCTGCGCGGAACCATTCGTATACTCGGACACTTCCATGAGCCTAACCCCTCTGCCGCAAAGCGGCAAGCTCGCCGGCGGCGAGCCGGATCCGTCGCATCGCCGCCGCTTTCGCCGGCGCGTTGGCCTGCTGGCGGCCGTCGGCGTCGTCGGCGTGGTCGGCTGGCAGGCATCGACGGCCCATCCGCTCGTCTCGATGCCGGCGATCCGCACGATGGTGGGCTCGTTCGGCGAGACCGCCACCGCCACACCGACGCGGCCGCCCGCCTCGCCGACACCTCAGGCGACCGCGACCGCAACGGCCACGCCGTTCGTACCCGCACCGGGGCTGATCGATCCGCCGCCGCCCTTCCTGCGCTTTGGCCGGCCCTTCGACCCGCCGGACCTGGCGATCCCGGAGCGGTCCTATCTATACGGCACGAACGCGGAAGGCACGCTGCTCCTGCACCACGGCGACGACCTCGGCGCGCCGTCCGGCTCGGACGTGCGCGCGATCGGCGACGGCACGGTCGTGTACGCCGGCCTCGACACGAAGCGCCTTTTCGGGCCGATGGCGGACTTTTACGGGCGGCTCGTCGTGATCGGCCACGCCGACGGCGGAGCGGACGCCTCGGCGGGCGCGACGCTGTACAGCCTCTATGGCCATCTCTCGTCGACGAGCGTCGGCGCCGGCCGGAGGGTGCGGCGCGGGGACGTGATCGGCAAGGTCGGCATGGCCGGCATCGCCCTGGGGCCGCACCTGCACCTTGAGATTCGCGTGGACCCGTTCGACTACGAGGCGACGCGCAACCCCTTGCTCTACATCGCGCCCGTGTCGGGCACGGGCGTCGTCGTGGCCCGCGTCCTGGACGCCGTCGGCCGGCCGCTCGACAAGGCGATGGTGGGGCTGTTCGCGTTGGACGGCGGCGAGCGCTGGGTCGCGCAAGCGCGCACGTATCCGGCGGACCACGTGCACCCATCCGAGCCGTGGGGCGAGAACGTGGCCTTCAACGACCTGCCGCCCGGCCGCTACGCGCTGCAGACGATCCACCACAGCCAGACCGTCCGCACCGAGTTCATGATCGCCGCCGACCGGGCGACGTATGCGGTGCTCGCACCCTGAAACGGACCCCTTTGCCGCCCGAGCGCGGGCGCGCCCAACCGGAGGCATCGATGGCCGCCCGATTCGACACGTACCTGGACAACGAGGCGCTTGGCGCCGCGATCCGCGCCCTGGTCGACGCCCACCCCTCGCTGGCCCGGCTGGACGTGCTGGGCAAGACGTTCGAGGGCCGGGACATCGATCTGGTGGTCCTGACGAACCAGGCGACCGGCCCCGACGCGGACAAGCCGGCGCTGTGGATCGACGCCAACATCCACGCCACCGAGGTGACGGCGTCGATGGCGGCGCTGTACGTCATTTCCCACTTCCTGGAAGGCTACGGATCCGACGCAGCCGCGACGCGGATCCTGGACACGTCGGCCGTGTACGTCGTGCCGCGCCTGAACCCGGACGGCGCCGCGCTGGCGATGGCCGACTCGCCGCGCTTCGTGCGGTCCAGCACGCGCCGCTACCCGTTTGAGGACCGCCAGGACGGCTTCCACGCCGCGGACGTGGACGGCGATGGGCGGATCCTGCAGATGCGAATCCCCGACCCGAACGGCGACTGGAAGATCTCGGATCACGATCCGCGCTGCATGCTAAAGCGCGGGCCGGACGAGTACGGCGGGACGTACTACCGGCTGCTGGGCGAGGGCGTGATCGAGCACTATGACGGGCACCAGATCCGCATGGCCCGCCCCGAACAGAGCCTCGATCTGAACCGCAACTTCGCCGGCGGCTGGCGGCCCGAGGGCCAGCAGTTCGGGGCCGGCGACTTTCCCGGCTCGGAGCCCGAGACCCAGGCCGTCCTGCGCTTCTTCGCGTCCCACCCGAATGTCTTTGGCGCGCTCACCTACCACACGTACAGCCGCGTGATCCTGCGCCCGTTCTCGATGCGCGGCGACGACGAGATGGACACGCAGGACAAGTTCACGTACGACGCGATCGGCGACCGCGGCACGGAGCTGACCGGTTACCCGAACGCGTCCGTCTACCACCACTTCCGCTACCACCCCAAAGAGGTGATCAGCGGCGTCTTCGACGACTGGCTCTACGCGGACCGCGGCATTTTCGCGTTCACCGTCGAGCTGTGGGACCTGCCCACCGCTGCCGGGATCGAGGAAAAGAACAAGGACAAGCGCTTCATCGAGTGGATGCGCCACCACCCGGTGAGCGACGACGTGAAGATCTTCGACTGGCTGGCCGCCAACGCTCCCGACCAGCTGCACCCGTGGCGGCCGTTCGACCACCCGCAGCTGGGGCCGGTCGAGATCGGCGGCGCGAACGGCTTCCTCACGTGGCGCAACCCGCCGCCGCACCTGCTGGAAGCCGAGATCGCGCCGCAAGCCGCCTTCGCCGCCGCCTTCGCCGACCTCGCGCCGCGCCTCGCATGGCGCGCGATCACCGCCGAGCCGTGCGGCGACGGCACGTGGCACGTAGTGGCGGTGATCGACAACGTCGGCTTCCTGTCCACGTCCGCCAGCAACCAGGCCCGCGCGACCGCCGTCGCCCGCCCCGTGCGCATCGAGCTCACAGTGCCGGACGGCGCCGCGCTGGCCACCGGCGCCCCGAGCGTCGAGGTCGGCCACCTGGAGGGCCGCGCGAACAAGATGGCCGGCGGCTGGTTTGCCAGCGGCGCCACGGACTACCGCGGCAAAGCGGAGTGGTGGGTCCGCGGGGCGGCGGGGGCGACGCTGGCGTTCACGGCGTATGGGGCGCGGGCGGGAGTTTTGCGGGGGGATGTGACGTTGGGGTGAGGAGGTGAGGGGTTGGGGTGAGGGTGAGGGGTGAGGACAGGATGGATCAGGGGGGAGCCAACCGACGTTAGGCGCCCTCCCTCCCACTCTTGCTCAAGATCGGTCCCAGACTCCGCCCACCCAGCAAATGCATGTGCAGGTGGAACACCTCCTGCCCGCCGTCCTTGTTGCAGTTCACGATCAGCCGATAGCCGCTCTCGGCGATCCCCTCGGCGGCGGCGAGGTTGCGGGCAACGGTGAACATGCGCCCGAGGGCGGGCTCGTCCGCGTCCGCCGTGTCGTTCACCGTGGGGATCGCGCGGTTCGGGACGATCACGATGTGCGTCGGCGCCTGGGGGGCGATGTCGCGAAACGCGGTGACGAGATCGTCCTGGTACAGGATGTCCGCGGGGATCTCGCGGCGGATGATGCGATCGAAGAGCGTGTCCATGGCGGCGCCTTTCCGGGGTGAGCGGTGGACGGGCGTGTCTATGGTGCCGCAATACATTGCTACAACGCCAGGCCGTCGGTTAGACTCACCGTCCACCGCGGCGCCCGCATGCAGACGAGGCGCGATCATGGTTTCGGAGGTCTCGATGGCTCACAAGCAGTCCAACGCATCGTCCAAAGCGTCCAACGGTCGCTCGCTGATCAGCCGCGACCTGGAGTCCGCGATCAACGCGCAGATCGGCCGCGAGTTCGGCGCCTCGCTCGAGTACGTCAGCATCGCCAGCTACTTCGACCGCTCGAGCCTGCCGCAGCTGGCCGTGTTCTTCTACCAGCAGGCCGCCGAGGAGACGATGCACGCGATGAAGTTCGTGCACTTCGTGAACGACTCCGGCGGCCACGTGGCGATCCCCGCCATCCCCGCGGCCCGCCACGCCTTCGCGTCCGCGGCCGAGGCCGTGTCCGCCGCGCTCGACGGAGAGCACGCGGTCACGGGCTTCATCAACGACCTGATGGCCCTGGCCGTCGCCGAG
>JBDTSC010000016.1:0-25724 GCA_039931375.1 Ardenticatenales bacterium | reverse complement strand
GGGCCCAGCTGGAGCTCGGCGGGCCCAGGTGGACGGTGCCCTTCGCCGTTGACCCCACTCTCCAACCCAACCCCGCAACCAGGACCACCACCCCATGACCCCCACTCCCACCCCCGCCGCCCCCGCCACCGCCACCCCCGTCGTCTGGTGGCTCCGCGCCTGGATGATCGTCGAGATCTTCTTCGGCCTTGCCGCGATCAGCGCGATCTTCCTGCGCCCGGACCACACGGCGACGAACTTCGCGTGGCCGATCAAATCGACGGTGATGGCCGCCGTGCTCGGCGCGTTCTACTTCGCCTCAGCGCTCCTGTTCGTGCTGCCGTTGTTCGAGAAGCGCTGGCAGAATGTGCGGGTCATGATCCTGCCCACGGCCATCTTTGCGGCGATGATGTGCCTGACGACGTTTCTGCACTGGTCCAAGTTCAGCCTCGGCACGCTCCCATTTGGTGTCTGGCTGGCCAGCTACGTCCTCCCGCCGCCGATCTTCGTGGCCGCCTACCTCTGGCACCAGCGCCGCGCCGAGCCCGTCGGCCGCGCCATCGAGGCGCCGCTGCCGACAGCGGCGCGCTCGTTCCTGCACTTCAACGGGATGGCCGTCGTCCTCGCCGCGCTCGCGCTGTACGCCGTGCCCGCGCTGCTGCTGACCCGCGGCCCGTGGCCGTTGACGCCCCTCACGGTGAGGGCGCTGTGCAGCTGGCTGATCGGCGTCGGGCTGCTCCAGCATTGGATGGCCTGGGAGAACGACTGGCGCCGCGTGCGCCTCGCGACGGCGATGCTGCTGCTGCTGCCGCCGGCGCTGTTCGTCCAGCTGGCCCGGTTCCGCGACGAAGTCGCGTGGTCCAACCCCGCGCTGTGGCTGCTTCTGGTCGACGTGACCACGGCTGGGCTGCTAGCGGTCTGGCTGTGGCGCGCGATGGCGACCCGCGCCACCGAGGAGTCGACGCATGGCTGATCCGAGGGCGGCTGACCCGACGCCGCGCCAAGCCTGGCACCGTCACCGCTACCTGAAGTTCGGCTTTATCGAAGACCTCGACCGAACGCGCCACATCGCCGTCGGCCGGCTGTGGAGCGTCGTGATCGCGGTGACCCCGACCGTCTGGCTGCAGGGGCCGCTGTTCTTCCTCCTCGGCCTGGCGCTCAGCTTCGTGCCCGGGCGCGTGCCGCCCGGCGCTGGCCTCGCCATTCGCGCCGCCGACGTGCTCACGTTCCTCGTCGCCGGCCTCGTCGCGAACACGGTCCATGGGTTCGGCCACATCGTCAGCGGCACGCTGGCCGGCAGCGCGATGGACGAGCTGTTGTTCACCGCCACCCGCGACGCGAACATCTATCGGGGCGATCAGAGCGGCATCCGCGGGCGCACGCACGTCGCGCGGGCGATCGGCGGTCCGGCGGCGAATCTGATCGTGGCGGCGTTGGCGTACGCGGTGATGGCGGCGGTCGGCGGGGGCGGTCACCCGTGGCTGGCGCGCATCGGCAGCGTGAACCTGTTGTTTGGCCTCGGGGGGTTGCTGCCGGTGCCGAGCGTGGATGGCGAGGTGATCTGGCGGGTGGCGTGGCGGGGTCGCGCCGACTAGTCGCGCATGTGCGGCGCGCACACCCGCAAGCGAATGAAAGTGCGGGGGGAGCGCGGCGCATTTTCATAGCAGGTGTTCGATGGTTTGCCAGGCAGGACGCCGGGCTCACGCGTCCTGGGCGCTGACCTGTGATGCCGGCTGGCCGAGCGGAGTGGTCCATGGCATGGCCGTCGGTTCCGCCGCGGACTCGGCGGGGCGCTCGACGGCGCGGGCGTGTGCCGCCCAGAAGGCATCGAACGACGCGGCGGGCGTGAAGCGCGCCATCCGGTGGACGGCGGCGCGGCCGAGCCGGCGGCGGCGCGGCTCGTCGGCCAGCAGCTCGTCGATCGCGGCCGCCCAGCGGGCGACGTCCGTCGCTGGATCGCCGACGGGGAGGATCAGGCCGGTGCGGCCGTGGTTGACGACTTCCTTCGGGCCGCCCTCGTCGCTCACGAGCGCGGGCAGGCCGCTGGCCTGTGCCTCGAGGATCACCTGGCCGAGCGTGTCGGTGCGCGACGGGAAGACGAACACGTCGCTGCTGGCGTACAACCGCGCGAGCGCTGGGTCGGCCTGCTGGCCGAGCATGTAGACCGGCAGGCCGGCGGTCGCGGCCGCGAACCCCTCGGCGCCCGGACCGTCGCCGGCGATCACGAGCGCCACGTCGCGGCGTACAGCGCAGATCGCCTGGAAGACCGCGGCCAGGAACGACAGGTTCTTCTCGTCGCTGACCCGACCGCAGTAGAAGAGACGGTAGCGCTCATCGATGCCGAGCCCGGCCCACATGCGGACGTCCCGGTGGCGCGGATGGAACGCATCGCCGTCGATGTAGGGCGGCGCCGGGGCGATCCGATCGTCGGCGATGCCGAGCCGGCGCAGCGTCTCGTCGTAGGCGTGGCTGCGCGTGAGGACGGTGGTCATGTCGCCGTAGAACGCGCGCATGTACGCCGTGGTCGCGCTCGTGAGGCGCAGGTCGCCGCCGCTGAACGTGTGGATGTACGCCGGGAAGTCCGTGTGGTACGTCCCGAGCAGCGGGACGCGGAGCATGCGCGCCACGAGCCAGCCGCACACGCCCATCGGGCCGGGCGAGTCGACGTGGATCGCGTCGAACTGCTGTCGGTCCGCCCACTCGAGCACCTCGAGGAGCGGCGGCAGCGTCAGGCGCAGCTGCGGGTACCACGGCATCGGCCGCTCGACGAGCGGTGTGAAGTTCTTGCGGTACGGCGCCTCGAGCTTGGGCGAAGAGGTGCACGTGTGCACCACGAGCGTGTGCCGCCGCTGCGCCGCGAGATCGGCCATCTGGTGGACAAACCGCACGACGCCGTTCATCTCGTCGAACGTGTCCGTGAAGACGCCGACGCGCAGCGAACCGGCGGTCGGCGTTCGGCCGTGGCCGGTGATCCGCGCCAGATCGTGGCGTTCGCGGTTCTGGTGGACCAGGGAGAAGTAATACGGCAGCTGGATCGCCTGCTGCATCACGACCGCCGCGAAGGCATCGAAGACCTCGCCGACCCGGCCGTCCGACAGCGCATCGGCGACGGCGTCGGCGATGCCGCTCGCGACGTCGCGGTTGAGGGCGGCCACGAACGCGAACATCGCCTCGTGCTCGCCGAGCGGCGCGACGCCCCGCTGCACGGCGTCGGCGATCGCGGGGTGCTCGGACAGCCGTGCGCGGCACGACTGGGCCACGAGATCGGCCAGCAGCGCGCTGCCGTTCGCCGGCCGCTGGGCGCCGCCGAGCGGCCGGCGAACGGCGCGGCGGATCGCGACGGCCGTTCCCTTGATCGCGTCGCCGAACGCGTCTCGCCGTCGGCGGGCGGCGCGCTCGCCGACGAGGACGCGGCCCATGTACGACTGCACCGTGGAGCGCGAAGAGGGACGGTGGCGCTGGCGGGCGACATAACGTAAACTGACGCTGAACAGATTGTGCGCGAGCTTGATGCTGGATCCGGCTTCGCCGCCGGGCCAGCAGCGCCCGGTGCGCAGACAATCCAGGACATCGTCGGCCGTTCGGACATCGGCCGGGAAGGCGGTCCATGTGCGGCCGATGTTGAGCAAGCCGTGGTCGTCGCTGCCGCCGGTGCGGGCCTTGCGCCACGGCTGCGGCCACAGCGGCGCGAGGCCGTGGGCGGATGCCATAGCGTCGATCCGCTCGGGCGTGAGTGCGTCCAACAGCGGTTCGAGCGAGCTGCGGTGCAGCGCGCTGTGGGCGCCGTTCAGCGTTTCGAAGCCCTTGAACAGCAGGATCAGCCGTTCGAGGTGCCACCGCTCCAGGACATCGTTCTGCCGATACACCGGATGCGCGACGGAGTGGGCGATGCGGTGGCTCGCGACGATCGCGGCGACGGCGTAGATGTCGTGCGCGGCCGCCTGCAGCATGGCGTGATCGGCCGGCGTGATGCCCCAGACCAGGAGGTGGATCTTGCAGCGGTCCTCGGGGAACCAGCACGTGACCTCCTCGCCGACGAGCACTTCGCCGGACACGCGGCCGCCCCGTCGCCCGGTCTCGCGACCGTCGGCGAGATCTTCGCCGCGCCAGGCGTTTCGGCCGTCGACGCGCCCGTCGCCTGCCCGCTCCCGCAGCCGGATCAGCGCCGTGACGCCGTCGATCGTGTCGTGGTCCGTGATCGTCACGAAGTCCATCCCGCGCTGCTTGGCCTGCGCGTACACGTCGGCGGGCGCGCTGTAGCACTCAGGGCACTGGAGCGCGTTGAGGAGCGCCTCGTCCGCCTCGTTGCTCGCGCTGCTGTGGCAGTGGAGGTCGGCGCGGCGGGGAGAGTGGGCGGGGTTGGGACCGACGGCGCGGTCCGGGCGCAGGCTCATGGCGTCCTCCTGACGAACGGTGAGCTGGGCGCCGCTCGGCTCTCCCCATGAGCCGTTCGCTTCACCCGGCACGGAGAAGGGATGGCCGGTCGGCGCGACGCTGGCACGTGCCAGCGCCGCGCCTGGGGCCGGGAGGGGGTAGGAGTAGAGCATTTCGGATCGGTCAACGCCGTCGGCGCTTGCGGGGCGCCGAATCCGGTGCCCGGCCGACGCGATGACAGTCTAGGCAGGCGGCGAGCAACGCGGGTTGCAGTCCGACGAACGGCCGGCTAACGACCGGCGAAGGGACGTTAACGCGGTGGAGCGCCCCGAATGGGCGCGGAGGAAAGGATCGTCGTCCGGCCGAAGCGCCGCCGCGGGCCGGCCGGACGGATGGAGCGACGTGTCGATCGAGGGACAGCGGGCGATTCGAGTGTTTGAGAAATTGTTGAAAACCGACTGATGCAGCCGTATCCCGGCCCGTGGTGGCCGCGTTATTCCATGCGGTAACTCTCCGCCCCTGCCTCCTGCGATCGGCGAACGAGAAGGGGCGGGTTCCGAACGCCTCTTGGTACGGAAAGCGCGCCCCCATGCTTATCGTCAAGCTCTTTGGAAACGTTTCAATCTCCACCAGCACGCCCGCCGCGCAGCCGAACCTGATGCCGTTGCCGCAGGCGCTCTTGGCGTATCTGGTGCTCCACTCGCACCAGCTGCACACGCGCGAGGCGTTGATCGACGTGTTCTGGGGCGACCTGGAGCCGGCCCGCGCACGCGCGGCGTTGAACACGGCCCTGTGGCGGATCCGTGCCGCGATCGAACCAGCCGGTGAGTCGGATGGCCGCTATCTGCTGAGCGCGAACGACTCCGTGGGCTTCAACGGGGACGGCGATGCGTGGGTCGACGTCCACGTCTTTGCGCGGCGCGTCGCGTCTCTCACCGCTCGACCGGCGCATCTGTTGACCGGTGGGGAAACGACGGAGCTTGCGACGGCGCTGGCCCTGTACCACGGTGACTTATTGGACGGCATGTACTGGGACTGGATCCTGCCACAGCGCGAGCGGCTGCGGTTGATGGTGCTGGATGCCATGACGCTCCTGCTGCATGTGCACGCGCTGCACTGCCGGTATGCGGAGGGAATCCGGTGGGGCCGGCGGATACTCGACCTCGACCCGCTGCGCGAGTCGGTGCATCGCGACCTCATGCGGCTGCAGTGCGCCAATGGACAGCGCGGCCTGGCGCTGCGTTGCTATGAGATGTGCCGACAGATCTTGTGGACGGAGCTGCGGATTGAGCCGATGCCGCAGACGCGGGCGCTGTTCGATCAGATCGTCGCGGGCGACGAGCTCGGACCAGGGCCGTGGGCCCCAGCCACGAGGAGCGAGCGGCCGAGGCACACCGCCGCGCCGATCTCCACACCGCCTGCGTCCATCACCCCGAGCCCGTTCCGTGACCCCGTGTCGGATCCGCCGAGCGACCCGCGGACGGATGCGGCGCGCCGGAACCTGGAACGGATCGGTGTCGACATCGAGGATGTCGTTCGGCTCATGCGGGCCGATCGGTCGTCGGGCGCGCTGCATCCGGCGCAGGCCTCGTAGCCGGTGAACGTTGTCCAGCGTATGACGCGGTCAACTTCCTGCGGCGGATGATCGACACGATCGGTCCACCCTTCACACGGATTCGCGTTCCCGACATTCGCCCGAAAAGCGTGTCGCGGCCGCGTCTGCTCGACGCGCTCGATGCCGGCGTCGCGCGCGGCATTGTCTCCGTTTGCGCGCCGGCTGGATCCGGCAAGACGACGTTGGTTGGACAGTGGTGCCGACGCACTCCTTCGGACGGTCGCTGCGCCTGGCTTTCGCTGACCGAAGCCGAGAACGATCTCGCGACGTTCCTTCGATCGCTGGGTGCTTCGATCGACATCGCGGTGCCCGGTGCGGGCCGCGCCGCGCTACGGATGACGGATGAGGCGTGGGCCAAGGCCCATCGGGTCTTGGTGGGCTCGTTGATCGACGAGCTCGGTCGCACCGATATGCCGACCACCCTCGTGTTGGACGACGTTCACACGTTGACAACATCGGACGTGCTGCTCGTTCTGGCGAACATGATCGAACAGCTCCCGCCCTCGGTTCGCATGATCCTCGTGTCGCGAGCCGTGCCGTCCCTGCCGCTTCCGCGTTGGCGCGAACACGGTCGGCTGCTCGAGATCGGTGGCGATGAACTCCGGTTGTCCGCGGCCGAGGCGAGCCGCTTCGTACACGCGACGACGACGCTCGCCGTCACCGGCGCGCAAGTGGAGCGGTTGGTGTCCCGTACGGACGGTTGGATCGCCGGGCTCCGGCTGGCGTTGATCGCCGCCGCGCGGTCGGAGAACCCCGATGCCTTTCTCAGCCGCTTCTCGGGCGCGGATCCGCACGTGCAGGACTATCTGTTTTCGGATGCGCTGGCCGGACAGCCAGAGTGGCTCGTGTCCTTCCTGATGGAGACCGCGGTGGTTCAACCCTTCTGCGCGTCCATGTGCGATTCGATCCGTGGGATCAGCGTCCCCCCGGGTTGGCCGAGCCCGTCGGCGACCGTGCTCTCCGAGATCGAGCGGGGCAACCTGTTCCTGGTACCGCTGGATGAGCAACGCGTCTGGTACCGGTACCACCCGCTGATCGCCGAGGCGCTCGCCGCCCGCCTCGAGGCGATCGCGCCGCAGCATTCGGCCAAACTTCGTCGGCGGGCGAACCGCTGGCACGAAGCGAACGAACACGCGGCGCCGCCGTCCACTCCCGCGCTGACGACGCATTTGACGCACGCGTCGGCAGCGAAGGCGGCGGGCGTCGCCCTTGACCTGCTCGAGCCCTTGACCCGCCGTGAGCTCGACGTGCTGCGATGTATCGCTCGCGGCGCGTCGAATCGCACCGTAGCGGAACAGCTTTTCATCTCGCCGGCCACCGCGAAGAAGCACACCAGCAATATTTTCGCGAAGCTCGGTGTGACATCACGCACACAGGCTATCGTCCGCGCCCTGGAGATGGACCTGTTGTAACGCCGCCTGCGACGGCACTCCGCCAAGTCCACCACGCGGAAATACATCTTATAGTCACTGCGCGAATGACCCGGCTCAGGTATGCTCCAATTGGATGTCGATGAGTTCGACGAGAGCGGGCGAGGTTGAGCTGGCAGACGGTCGCGAAATCGACATGAATCCAAGACGTGCTGCAAGGGGGGAGTGTAGCCGTGTTGTGCGTGCAGATGATGGGTGGCTTTAAGGTGAAGGCGAGCGCGTCCAGTGACGTGCCGGCGATGACGCGCCGCAGCCAGGGACTGTTGGCGTACCTCCTGTTGTACCGCCACCGCCTTCACTCTCGTGAAGTGCTCGCGACCCAGTTTTGGGTGGACAGCACTACGGCCCAGGCCCGTGCGTCATTCAATACGGCCCTCTGGCGGGTCCGAACCGCCATCGAGCCGAAGGGAGTGCCCCAAGGGACGTACGTCGTCGCGGCGGGCCGCGGCGATATCGGCTTCAATGCCGCGAGCCCGCATTGGCTCGATGTCGCGGAGATCGAGACCCACGTCCGGCCGTTTCTCGGCCGGTCGGCGATCACGCTGACGGCCACCGAGGCGGCCCGGATGGCGGAAGCGCTCGATCTCTTCTCGGGCGAACTGCTCGAGGGGATGTCCTGGGAATGGGTGCTGCAGGAGCGCGAGCGGATTCGCATGCTCTGCCTGGACGGCCTGACGCACCTGATGCAGTACTACGCGCTGCACGAACGATACGAGGAAGGACTCCGCTGCGGCCAGCGGATCCTGTGGTGCGATCCGGTGCGCGAGGCGGTGCACCGGGAGATGATGCGGATGCACTGCGCCGCCGGCCAGCGCGGGTTGGCGATACGGCAGTACACCGTGTGTCGCACCGCCCTGCAGGACGAGCTGCGCATCGATCCGATGCCGGCGACGCAGGAGCTGTACGAGCAGATCACGAGCGACGCCGTGCACGAGTTGGCCTCGGAGCCGGTCGCGATCGACCACACGATCCCGTTCGCGCCACCGCTGACCCGGCCCTCTGGCGACGGCACTCGATCCGTAGAGAAGTCGCCGTCGTCCGAAGACTACGTGACGATGCAGGAGGCGTTCTCGCACCTCGACCTGGCCTGCGCACACCTGCAGCGGCTCGGGATCGATGTCGAGGACGCCTTGCGGCTGCTCGACGGCAGGCGCCATCTGCGGGACGCGGGATAGCGTTTCAATCGACGCGGGTGGGGAGAACGGGGCGGGTGCGCGGCAGCACCCGCCCCCTTTCTCTGTGAGGCGATCGTGAGCGACGTGTGATGGCGCGGTGAGGATGACATGAGCCGCCCACCATGCCGTCGTGTGAATACAAGTATGCATTGAATATGGAAGATTGCTGTTCGCTCGATGGAGTCGTGACCTGCTCCCAGTAATCTATCCCGCGATAGATCAACGGACAGGTGATCGTCCGTAGCCGACTATGTCGGCCGCGCGGCGATCACGGCGTAAGGCGGGGCGACGTGAGCGACAGTCCTGGTCTTGGGAAGAGTCACACGTTTATCGCGCGAATCTGGTGTGAAGCCGGAGCAGACCTCGATCAATCCGCGACCTTGAGATGTCGTGGTACGTTGATCGATGTGATGACCGGGCACAGCAGCTATTTTTCGTGCGCCGATGAACTAGCGGCAATCATTTTTCGCGCATCGGCCGCGCCGATGGGATCCCGTGCCGACACATAACGGGATGCCGTGAATGACAGCCATTCATACCGGGGGGACAGGTACATGGACCAGCGCGAGGGACACGATGGATTCTTGGAAGCCGACCGCCACAGATTGGACTCCGAGGACTCCGATCTCGTGAGCGGGATCGCCCGATCCACCCATCCTCCCACCAGATCCACGAGGTCCCGCTACCGGCCCGGGCAACGCCCCGCGCCGGCACTTTCGCGTTGCGTCGCAAGGAGTATCGCCATGTTCGCGTTCGTCCTGCGTTTGGTGACCGCGCTGTCGGATCGGTTGGCGGATCGATCTGCGGCGCCCTCGTGCGGCGCGCGCGTACCGATCCGCCGATCGTCGGCTCGCCGCAGGACGCTCCACATCGGCGCGACGCTGGCGGTCTGTCTCCTCTCCCTTGCGGCTTCTGGTCCGTCCGGCGTGGCGCACGGCGCGTCGGACACGGCGGCGAAGGGTGGGGCGATCGAACGTCCCGCCCAACCGGCGCCGATCGAGCTGTCGCCCCAGGTGCCGGGCCTGAGCGCGACGCCCATGGACACGCGCACTGCCCTCCAGCGCGGCATGGACTGGGTGTCGGACACGCTGGACGGGCTCTTTGGCGGCGATGGGAGCGACGACACCGGCGGCGATGGGCCGCCGGACAGCGTGCTCGGGCTCCAAAGCGCGCTGCCCGATCTGGCGCCGCTGGCGAACAGCCAGTTTCAAACGACCGTTCATCCCGAAGAGAACATGGTGATCAACGGCTCGTTCGAGATGGGCGTGAACGGGCTGAATCAGACCGCGATCCCCGGTTGGACGGTTACGTTCGGCAAGGTGGACGTCTGGTCCGGCTATACGCGCCCGGACGGCTCGTCGAGCCAGGTCGAGCTGGACGGCTCGCCCGGGCCCGGCACGATCGAGCAGACGATCACCGGGCTTGAACCCGGCCAACCGTACTACTTCGAGTTTAACTACGGCACGCAGGGCGCCACGGGTGACCAGGCGCGCATCCAGGTCATCAACTCGGGCGGCACGCCGATCATCAACCAGGACGTGACGAGCCCGAACGGCGACCCGAACACGAAGGGCTGGGAGCAGTTCCGACAGACGTTTACGGCCCCGGCGGACGGCATCGCCAAACTGCACTTCGAGAGCCTCAACACGAACGGCAACGCGTCCCTGGGCTTCAACGTGGACGATGTTCGCGTGGCAAAGCGGCTCACGAACTTCGTGGTCAACGGTGACTTCGACTCCGGCCCGGTGCGAGCGAACGCGACGTCCGACATCAACGGCTGGACGGTGACGGCCGGCAACGTCGACGTCTGGAACGCGTACTTCCGTCCGAACGGCTCGAGCCGCTACCTGTACCTCGAGGGGAACACGCCGGGCACGATCAGCCAGACCGTGAACGGGCTGACGGTCGGCCAGACGTACACGTTGTCGTTTTTCTATTCCACGGAAGGCAACACCACCGAACAGGGCAGCGTCAAGCTGATCGACGCCGCGAGCAACACGATCCTGAACCAGACGGTCACGTCGCCGGGCGACCCGAACAACCGCGGCTGGCAGACGTTCCGCACGACGTTCGTGGAACCCGCCGGCGGCACGATCAAGATCGAGCTGCACGGCCTGAACGCCAACGGCAACGGCGGCCTCGGCCTGGCGGTGGATGACGTTCGGATCAACGCAGCGCCGTTGAACTACGTCGCCAACGGCGACTTCGAGTCCGGGCCGGCGGCACTGAATATCGCCAGCAACCGCATCCCGGGCTGGACGGTGGTCACGGGTCCGCCGGACATCCTCAACCTGGGCCTCCTGTACGGCAAGGGCCTCGACCTGAACGGCTCGCCCGGCAACGGAAAGCTGGAGCAGACCGTCACCGGCCTCACCGCCGGGCAGGTATACGCCTTCCAGCTCAACCTGGTCTCGGAGCTGAACACGGCCGCGTTCGCGTTCATCCGCTTGCTCAACTCCAGCAGCGGCACGATCTTCAGCAAACGCGTGAGTTGCGATCACGTCATCGCCCCCGAGGGCTGGTGCACGCTTCGCTACACCTTCACCGCGCCCGCGGACGGCCAAGTGAAGGTCGTCCTCGAGAACGACGAGACGGATGGCAACACGTCGCTGGGCATCATGATCGACAATGTCGTGATCTCGCGCGACGTGAACTTCGTGATCAACGGCAACTTCTCGTCCGGCGCGACCGGGCTGAACCAGGGCAGCATTCCGGGTTGGAACGTCACCGAACCGCCCGACGTCCAGGATGGGTACTCCGGCTCGGAGTATCGGTACGCGGTCGACCTGAACGGCACCCCGAGCAACACGGGGCTGCGCCAAAACCTGATCGGCCTTGCGCCGGGTGCGACGTACACATTGCGTTATTGGTACGCCGCCACGAACAACAACGTGATGTCGTTCAAGGTGCAGGTTGTTCCGACCGCCGGACCGGCGCTGATCAACCTGACCCAACTGACGCAGGCCGTTCAGCAGCCCGGCAACGGCGGCTGGCGCGAGGCGCGCCAGACGTTCACGGCGCCGGCGGACGGCATCGTCAGCGTCATCTTCCAGAACATCGAGAACGACGGCAACACGAGCTACGGTCCGTTGATCGAGAACGTCTCGGTCTTCGGCCAGACCACGGCGGCCGGCCTCAAGGTGGAGGTGTGCGACAACAGCGCCCCGCTGCCCATCACCAAGGCGCCGGGTGGCGTGCTCGCCGGGCTGCAGCACTGGACCCGCGCGGACAAGGGCACGTTCAAGGACGCCCTCGGCACCGCGGCGGCGGCGGGTGACGCGATCAAGCGCTGGACGGATCGCTCGGGCCGCGGCCTCGACCTGGCGCCGCTGCCCGGGCGCGAGCCGACGTACCGCGCCGGCACCGCCACGAGCAACTACAACCCGTACGCGGACTTCCTGGGGGACTACATCTGGAGCCCCATGACCGTGATGACCCGCACGGCCAGCGTGACGATGCTGGGCGTCGGCTTCAAGACGGCCACGAACGGCATCGATACGATCCTGTCCACCGGCAACAACGGCAACGACCCGACGCTGGACGTCACGAACCTGAACTTCAACCCGTGGTCGGACGCCAGCTCGCCGGCGTTCGTCACCCATACGGGTTCGCCGATCACCAAGAGTCGGCCGTACATCTTTGACATCCGGGCGAACAACGGCACGACGAACGATCTGGTCGCTGGTCTCAGCGGCTTTGATCACGCGAACAACATGGAGATTCTCGGCGCGAACGACACCGAGATGTTCCGCGAGCTGAACGTGGGCAGCGACGGCGGCGGCGAGAACTGGGACGGCGGGATCACGGAGAACGTGATCTACAACCGCAAGCTCTCCGCGGCCGAGCTGCAGCGCGTGCGCAGCTATTTGGCGATCCGCAACGGCATCACGCTCGACGCGAACCCGTCCAGCGCGTCGGTGAACTACGACTACGCGGCGTCCGACGGGACGGTCATCTGGCCGGGCACGGCCACGGCCGCCTATCAGCCGTACCACAACAACGTCGGCGGCATCGGGCGCGACGACGCATCGGATCTGGACCAGCGCAAGTCGAACAGCGTGAACACGGGTTCGTTGGTCACGATGGAGCACAGCGCCGCCTTCGGGGCCGACAAGACGTTCCTCATGTGGGGCAGCAACACCGCGTCCGTCTCATTCAATACCGTCTATACGCCGGACAGCTTCGTGCCGCCCGTGCCGTACTTCCGCATGGGGCGGGTCTGGCGCGTGAGCCGCGTCGGGACGCCCGGCGCGGTGACGGTCAGCATCCCCAACAACGGCGCCAACCACCTCCTCATCGACACGGACGGCGACGGCGACTTCAACACCGGTACGCAGACCGAGGTGGCGCTGACGCCCAGCGGCAACATGAAGCAGGGGACGGCGACGTTCGCCACGGGCGACTACTTCACGTTCGGTCGCCAGGCCACCGGCCCGGGCGGCGTCGTCGCCAACCTCAAGCTGTGGGTGAAGGCGGACACGATCGGCGCGGCGGACGGCGCGGCCATCAGCCAGTGGGACAACCAGGCCGATCCGACCTACAACCTGACGCAGGCCACGGCGGCCAACCAGCCGCTCCAGTACTCGACCACCGCCAGCCAACTCACGAACTTCAACCCGTCGCTCCACTTCGACGGCAGCAACGACTTCATGGGCAACAACAACCGGCTCATGCCGAGCACATCGCCCTACACGTTCATGACGATCGGCATCGACGAGGACACGGTCGCCGGCTCCTTCCGCAAGCTGATCTCCTCGGAAGAGCTCTTCGACTACTTCGGGCTCTACAAGCAGGGCGGCGCGCCGGGGAACAACGGCTGGCGGCCATACGGCGTCTTCGGCAGCCCCGACCTCGGGGACATGGGCAAGGGGACGAAGTACTCGGCGCTCGGCGGAGCCAACGGCTTCTGGAACGGCACGAACTTCACCTCGGACAGCCGCACCGACAACGCCCAGCCATCGGCGGTCGGCTTCATGTCGCAGAACAACGTGGCCAACGCACCGATGTTCTCGTGGACGGACGGGCACAAGGAGAACACGGGCTGGAGCTTCAACGACGACGGCATCCCGCCGGCAACGCGCTTCTTCGAGAACTACGCCGTCGGCGCCGACTACAACGGCACGTCCGGCGTCGAAGTGTGGAAGGGCAAGATCAACGAGAGCGTCGTCTACGATCGCTTGCTGAGCGACACCGAGATGGCCCGCGTGAACTCGTACTTCGGGATCAAGTGGGGCATGACGATCGGCCAGGGCGACGGCCGCGTCGGCCAGGACCTCGGCTACGACTACCTCGCCAGCGACGCGACCGTGATCTGGGACTCGGCCTCCGGCTCGGCCTACGGCTACAACGTGGCCGGCATCGGCCGCGACGACGACTCCGATCTCAACCAGAAGCAGTCTAGAAGTGTCAACAGCGGCTATCAGATCACGATCGGCCACGGCACGATCGCCCCGACGAACGCCGACAATCCGAACGAGTTCGATACGGACCGCAGCTTCCTGCTGTGGGGCGACAACAACGGCGCGCTGACCTCCACGGGCACCGGCGTGCCGCAGGGCTACGAGCGCGTCACGCGCATCTGGCGGGCGTCGGAGTCCGGCTCGGGCGGCGACACCGGCCCGCTGAGCATCGCCTTCCCGACCGCGGGCCTTGGGATCAGCGGCGTGAGCGCGTCCGACTTCGTGCTGCTCATCGACCCGGCGGACACGGACTTCTCGAACGCCGATCAGGTGTCGGGCTCGACGTTCGCCGGCGGCGTCGTGACGTTCAACGATGTCGACCTGAACAACGGCGACAGCTTCACGATCGCGGTGTCGGACCGCGACGGCGACGGTGTCCCGAACGGCAGCGACGCGGACGACGACAACGACGGCATCCCCGACACGGCCGAGGGCAACGGAACCGTCGACACGGACGGCGACGGCATTCCCGACAGCATGGACCTGGACAGCGACAACGACGGCATCAACGACGTGATCGAGGTGAACGGCACGGACGCCAACGGCGACGGCATGCTCGACCCGTGCGGTCTCGGCGCCGCGCCGGGCGTGCTGCCCGTCAACGTCACGGGCGTTACCGGCGGGATCGACATCGCCAACATCAACGCGCAGGGCACGGCTCCATACAACGACTTCCGCATCAACAAGCTGGAAGGCCCGAACGAGCGTGTGTTTGCCGAGTCGACGATCGTCCTGGACACGGCGCTGAACATCGACGTCCTCGTCAAGCCCCCGGCCGGCACCTCGCAGGTGGCCGGCGGCCTGTCGCCGATCAAGATCCCGGCGGGCACGACGGTTCGCAGCTATCTCGTGCACTGGGACGCCATCGGCGGCGCGGGCGGGAACACGGGCACGATCACGTTCGACACGCCCGTTCACTCCCTCATCTACCACGTCACGGACTTGAACGCGTCCGACTACCTCGACGTCGGCGCGAACCTCTACTACGCCGGCGGCGTGCGCGGCAGCACCGAGTTCGACGCGATCACGTTCAGCCCGGACCGCATGACGGTCACGATCCACCAGTTCGTCCTGGGCTACGTGGACGAGCTGCGCCTGATCTTCGCCGGCGGCAACGCACCGCCGCCGGCCGACGTCGATCAAGACGGCCTGATGGACTGCGTCGACCCGAGCCAGGGCGGCACGCCGCTGACGCTCGTCAACACGGACGGCGACTCTAAGCCCGACTTCCGCGACGTCGACAGCGACAACGACGCTGTCAGCGACCTCGTCGAGGGCGGCTCGGGCGGGGTCGACGCCGACAACAACGGCGTCGTCGACGGCCCGGACACGGACGGCGACGGCATCCAGGACAGCGTGGACGGAGCCCCCGGTTTCGGCGACGCCCACAGCCCGGCCCTGCCCAACCGCGACGGCGACGCGCAGCCCGATTTCCGCGACCGCGACTCGGACGGCGACGGCATCGACGACATCGACGAGATCGGCCTTGGCGCGCTGGACGGGAACAACGACGGCAAGGTCGACGACGCATCCGACAGCGACGGCGACGGCATTCCGAACAGCGCGGACGCGAACGACGCGTCCTTCGGCTGGCTGCAGCTGCCCGCCGCGCTCGCGACGCTCGACACGGACGGCGACGGCGTGCCGGATGTGGCGGATCAGGACGACGACAACGACGGCATCCTCGACGTGATCGAGGGCACGGGCGACACGGACGGCGACGGCGTCCCGAACAACCTGGACCTGGACAGCGACAACGACGGCATCAACGACGTGATCGAAGGCGGGGCGGTCGATGGCGACTACGACGAGACGATCGACGGCCCGGACGCGAACAACGACGGGATCGCCGACGGGACGGACAACGACGGCGACGGCATCGTGTCCAGCGTGGACACGGACGAGGGCGGCGCGGACGCGCTGATCCCCGACACGGACGGCGACGGCGTGCCGGACTTCCTGGATCTGGACAGCGACAACGACGCCGTGAGCGACCTGGTCGAGGGCGGCTCGGGCGCGGACGATGCGAACAACAACGGCGTGGCCGACGGCCCGGACGCGGACGGCGACGGCATCGTCGACAGCGCGGACGGCGACGACGCCGTGTTCGGCGACCTGGACGATCCGGCGCCGTCGGACTCGGACGGCGACACCCATCCGAACTACCAGGAACGCGACAGCGACGACAACGGAATCGACGACATCGACGAGGCCGGCAAGGGCAGTCTGGACGCGAACAACGACGGCATGGTCGACGACACGACCGACCCGGACCACGACGGCGTCGCGAACAGCGCGGACGACTTCGACACAGTGTTCGGCGGCCTGGGCATCAACGCCACGGACACGGATGGTGACGGCAAGCCGGACGCCGTGGACGCGGACGACGACAACGACGGCATCCCGGACGGCGTCGAGGGCAACGGGGTGGTCGACACGGACGTGGACGGCGTCCCCGACAGCCGCGACCTCGACAGCGACGACGACGGCGTCGACGACGTCGTCGAGGCGGGCGGCCTGACGGACGCCGACGGCGACGGCATGGCGGACGGCCCCGACGTGAACGGCGACGGCATGGTCGACATGCCGGCCACCACCCCGGCGGACGGCGACGGCGACACCGTCGCCGACTACCGCGACCTCGACAGCGATGGCGACGGCACGTTCGACATCGTCGAAGCGGGGCTGGGCGCGCTGGACACGAACAGCGACGGCAAGGTCAACGGGGCGGACCCGGACGGCGACGGGATCCGCGGCACGGCCGACGGCCGTCCGGGCGCGTTCGGCGACCTGGACCCAGACGACATCGCTCACAGCGCCGAGGGCTATTACGTCGACGGCGTCGGCACGGGCCCCAACGGGTATAGCTGTTCTCACATCCAGTACTGGAGCCATCAGCCGATCGTGGAGCAGGGCGTGTTCACCGGTCAGCCGCCCGCCAGCCCGGCGAACTACATTCAGGCGGGCCTGAGCAACGCCGAACAAGGTTTCTCCGGCGACGTGAACGGCGACGGCTACCCGGACCTGATCTGGATCTACGAGGGCGGCGGCCCGGCCGGCTCCGGCACGGCGGTGTGGCTGAGCGACAACGACGGCACGTTCGCGCACGCACCGATCCTCGATCTCGGCGGCTTCACGGGCGTGCTGCAGGACGGTCAGACGAACATCATCCAGGCCGGCCAGAGCAACCAGGAGAGCACGTTCCTGGCCGATGTCACGGGCGACGGCATGCTGGACGTCCTGTGGATCTACGAGGGTTCAAGCCCGGCCACGTCCGGTACGGCCGTGTGGCGGGGCAACGGCGACGGCACGTGGCAGCACACGCCGACCGTGGACAAGGGTTCGTTCGTCACGTCGCCCGGGCTGCCCGGCGGCGCCGTCATCCAGGCGGGCCGGGCCGGCAACGAGAGCACCTACCTCGTGGATGCGGACGGCGACGGGATCCTCGACGTCGTCTGGCTCTACGACGCCGGCGGCAGCCATGCGAGCTCGGGCACGTGGACGTGGTTTGGCAACGGTGACGGCACGTGGCGGCACTTGCCGGTCGGCGATGTCGGCACCTTCAACACCTACATCCAGGCCGGCGACACGGTCAACGAGGTGACGTTCATCACGGACGTGAACGTCGACGGCTTCCCGGACGTCGTGTACATCAACGACGCGGCCGGCAACACCGCCAACAGCCTGACATGGGTGTGGCTGGGCAACGGCGACGGCACCTGGAACCACACGCAGATCGAAGACAAGGGCATGTTCACCGGGCTGGTGTACGGCGGCGGGAGCAACTACGTCGAGGCGGGCATCACGAACGCCGAGTCGACGCGCCTGGCCGACGTGAACGCCGACGGCAAGCCCGACATCGTCTGGGTGTACGAAGGCACCAGCACGGCCACCAGCGGTACGTCGGTCTGGCTGGGCAACGGCGACGGCACGTGGCAGCACGCGGTTCGGACGGACCGCGGCTCGTTCATCGGCACGGCGCCCCAGACTCCTGCCAACCGGATCCAGGCTGGCGTCGCGAACGTCGAGGACTTCTACCTCGTCGACACGAACGGTGACCACGCGCTGGACATCGTCTGGGTCGTGGAAGGCAGCGCGAACGGCGGCACGGCGGTCTGGCTGGCCGACTGCGGCACGGACACGGACCACGACGGCATCACCGACACCACGGACGCGGACGACGACAACGACGGCATACCGGACACCGTCGAGGGCGACGGCGCCGTCGACACGGACGGTGACGGCATCCCCGACAGCCACGACCTGGACAGCGACAACGACGGCGTAAACGACGTCGACGAGGCCGGCGGCCTGACGGACGCGAACGGCGACGGCTTCGCCGACGGCGCGCGCGGCGCGAACGGCATGATCGCCAGCCCGGCCAACGCCCCCGCCGACTCGGACAGCGCGGGCGGGCCGGACTACCGCGACCTCGACAGCGACGGCGACGGCACGTTCGACATCGTCGAAGCGGGCCTTGGCGCGCTGGACACGGACAGCGACGGCAAGGTGAACGGCACGGACACGGACGGTGACGGCATCCTCGGCGGCGCGGATGAGCGGCCGAGCATCTTCGGCGACCGGGATCCATCGATCACCGAACACAGCTCCGAGGGCTACTACGTCGACGGCGTCGGCGCGGGCCCGAACGGGGCGAGCTGCCCGACGGCCCAGAACTGGAGCCACCAGCCGATCGTGGAGCAGGGCGTGTTCACCGGCCAGCCCGGCGGCAGCCCGCCCAACTACATCCAAGCGGGCCTGAGCAACGCCGAACAAGGCTTCTCCGGCGACGTGAACGGCGACGGCCACCCGGACCTGATCTGGATCTACGAGGGCGGCGGCCCGGCCGGCTCCGGCACGGCGGTGTGGCTGAGCGACAACGACGGCACGTTCGCGCACGCACCGATCCTCGATCTCGGCGGCTTCACGGGCGTGCTGCAGGACGGTCAGACGAACATCATCCAGGCCGGCCAGAGCAACCAGGAGAGCACGTTCCTGGCCGATGTCACGGGCGACGGCATGCTGGACGTCCTGTGGATCTACGAGGGTTCAAGCCCGGCCACGTCCGGTACGGCCGTGTGGCGGGGCAACGGCGACGGCACGTGGCAGCACACGCCGACCGTGGACAAGGGTTCGTTCGTCACGTCGCCCGGGCTGCCCGGCGGCGCCGTCATCCAGGCGGGCCGGGCCGGCAACGAGAGCACCTATCTCGTGGACGTGAACGACGACGGGATCCTCGACGTCGTCTGGCTCTACGACGCCGGCGGCAGCCATCCGAGCTCCGGCACGTGGACGTGGCTGGGCAACGGCGACGGCACGTGGCAGCACACGCCGGTCGGCGACGTCGGCAACTTCGTCGGCTACGTCCAGGCGGGCGACACGATCAACGAGGTCACGTTCATCACGGACGTGAACACGGACGGCAAGCCCGACATCGTGTACATCTACGACGCGGCCGGCAACCCCGCTAACAGCCTGACCTGGGTCTGGCTGGGCAACGGCGACGGCACGTGGAATCACACGAAGGTCGCCGATCAAGGACTGTTCACGGGCTTGGTGTATGGAGCGCTGAGCAACTACGTCGAGGCGGGCATCTCGAACGCCGAGACGACGCGCCTCGTCGACGTGAACAACGACGCGATCCCCGACATCGTCTGGGTGTACGAAGGCACGAGCACCGCCACGAGCGGCACGTCGGTCTGGCTGGGCAACGGCGACGGCACGTGGAATCACGCCGTTCGCACGGACCGCGGCTCGTTCACCGGCACGGCGCCCCAGACTCCTGCCAACCGCATCCAGGCCGGCGTAGCGAACGTCGAGGACTTCTACCTCTTCGACGCGAACGGGGACAACAGCCTCGACATCGTGTGGGTCGTGGAAGGCAGCGCGAACGGTGGCACGGCGGTGTGGCTGGGCGACTGCGGCATCGACACCGACCACGACGGCGTCGGCGACAGCTCCGACGCCGACGATGACGACGACGGCATCCCAGACACCGTCGAGGGCAACGGCTCCGTCGACACGGACGGCGACGGCGTTCCGGACAGCCGCGACCTGGACAGCGACAACGACGGCGTGAACGACGTCGACGAGGCCGGCGGCCTGACCGACGCGAACGGCGACGGCCGGGCGGACGGCGTGCACGGGCCGAACGGCATGATCGCCAGCCCGCAGAACTCCCCCGTCGATACGGACGGCACCGGCGGGCCGGACTACCGCGACCTCGACAGCGATGGCGATGGCACGTTCGACGTCGTCGAGGCCGGTCTGGGCGCGCTGGACACGGACGGCGACGGCAAGGTGAACGGGACGGATCCGGACGGTGACGGCATCCTGGGCGGCGCGGACGGACGGCCCGCCGTGTTCGGCGACCGATCCGACAGGGCCCTGCCGTCGGTGGGCAACAACGACCTGCACGACGGCATCCTGCCGTTGAGCCAGCCGCTCAACCCGACCGGCTGCTTCAACGACAAGCTGTGGAAGCGGGCGGCGGTGCGCACGACGGGCTTCACGGGCGGCCCAGGCAACATCTTCACGCCGGGGTACTCGCCCAACGAGACGACCCACATGGCGGACGTCGACAATGACGGCATTCTGGACATCGTCTGGCTGTGGGACGCGAACATCGCGAACCCGGCCGCCGCGGGCGTCTACATCTGGAAGGGCCACGGCGACGGCACGTTCGACACCGCCGTGACCAAGCAGGTCGGCACGTTCACGGGCAACGGCGCGCCGAACGGCGTCGGCCTCCTCGGCCTCGGCGGCGTCCAGCCACTGGAAAGCACCCACGTCGCGGACGTGAACAACGACGGCAACGTCGACCTGATCTGGTTGTACGAGTCGACGAACTCGACCTACACCTGGCTGGGTCACGGCGACGGGACGTTCGACAACGCGGCCGTCTACAAGACCGGCTACACCGGCGGTCCCGGTGCCGGCGCGATCTCGCCTGGCTACGACGCCAACGAGAGCACGCACCTGGTGGACGCGAACAACGACGGCAACCTGGACGTCCTGTGGCTGTTCGACGCGCATCAGACCAACCCGGCCGCGGCCGGCGTCTACATCTGGCTCGGCGTCGGCGACGGGACGTGGCAGACGGCGGCGGTCCGGCAGCTCGGCACGTTCATGGGCAACGGCGTGCAGAACGGAACCGGCCAAGTGGGCATGGGCGGCGGCACCCCGACGGAGTCCACGCACGTCGCGGACTTCAACGGTGACGGCAACGTCGACCTCCTGTGGATGAACGAGGCGACGAACAAGAGCTACACCTGGCTCGGCAACGGCGACGGCACGTTCCAGAACACCGCCGTCTACAAGACCGGCTACTCGGGCGGACCCGGCAACGTCCTGTCGATCGGGCAGAGCCCGAACGAGACGACGCACATCGTCGATGTCGACAACGACGGCAAGCTGGACGTCGTGTGGACGTGGGATGCCAACGTGACCGTCCCGACCGCGGGCGTCTACATCTGGCGCGGCCTCGGCGACGGTACGTTCGCCACCGCGGCGATCACCGACCTGGGCACGCTGACGTCCAACGGCACCTCGAACGGCAGCGGCACGGTCGCGCTCGGCGGCCAGACGAACGTCGAGAGCAGCCACATCGTCGACCTGAACGGCGACGGTGCGGTCGACCTGCTATGGCTGTACGAATCGACGAACACGGCCCACGCCTGGCTGTCGAAGGACACGGACGGCGACGGACATGCGGACACGGCGGACGCGGACGACGACAACGACGGCATCCCCGACACCGTCGAGGGCGCCCCATGCGGCACGGACACCGACAACGACGGCGTGCCGGACAGCGTCGACCTGGACAGCGACAACGACGGGATCAACGACGTCCGCGAGGCCGGCGGCCTGACGGACGCGAACGGCGACGGCAAAGCGGATGGTCCGATCGGCCGGGACGGGATGATCGCCGGCCCGCAGAACGCGCCCGTGGACACGGACGGCGACGGCGTCAAGGACTTCCGGGACCTCGACAGCGACAACGACTCCGTCACGGACATCGTCGAGGGCGGGCAGGCCGGCATCATCGACCACAACGGCAACGGTGTGGCGGACGGTCCGGACGCGGACGGCGACGGCATCGTCGACTCCGCCGACGGCAACGATGCGGCGTTCGGCGACCAGGCCGACCCGGCGCCGCTGAACAGCGACGCGACCGGCGCGCCCGACTACCTCGATCTCGACTCGGACGACGACGGGTTGCTCGACATCGTCGAGGCCGGCAACGGTGCGCTGGACGCGAACCACGACGGGCGCGTCGACGACGCGACCGACGACGACGGTGACGGCATCGCGAACCCGGTCGACACGAACGACAACCTCTTCGGCCTCGACTTCCCGAAGCCGCCGTCGGTCGGCAACAACGACCTGCACGACGGCATCCTGCCGTTGAGCCAGCCGCTCAACCCGACCGGCTGCTTCAACGACAAGCTGTGGAAGCGGGCGGCGGTGCGCACGACGGGCTTCACGGGCGGCCCGGGCAACATCTTTACGCCGGGCGTGTCGCCGAACGAGACGACCCACATGGCGGACGTCGACAACGACGGCGACCTGGACATCGTCTGGCTGTGGGACGCGAACATCACGAACCCGGCGGCCGCGGGCGTCTACATCTGGAAGGGCCACGGCGACGGCACGTTCGATACCGCGGTGACCAAGCAGGTAGGCCTGTTCACCGGCAACGGCGCGCCGAACGGCGTCGGCCTTCTGGGCCTCGGTGGGGTCCAGCCGCTCGAGAGCACCCACGTGGCCGACGTGAACAACGACGGCAACGTCGACCTGATCTGGTTGTACGAGTCGACGAACTCGACCTACACCTGGCTGGGTCACGGCGACGGCACGTTCCAGAACGCAGCGGTCTACAAGACGGGCTACACCGGCGGTCCCGGGGCCGGCGCCGTCTCGCCCGGCTACGACATCCACGAGAGCACGCACCTCGCGGACGTGAACAACGACGGCAACCTGGACATCGTCTGGCCGTTCGACGCGCACCAGACGAACCCGGCCGCGGCCGGCGTCTACATGTGGCTCGGCGTCGGCGACGGCACGTGGCAGACCGCGGCGACGACGCAGCTGGGCGACTTCACGGGCAACAGCGTGCTGAACGGCACGGGCGCTGTCGGCCTCGGCGGCGCCGATCCCTCGGAGTCGACGCACGTCGCGGACTTCAACGGCGACGGCAACGTCGACCTGTTGTGGATGCACGAGCCCACCAACAAGAGCTACACCTGGCTCGGCAACGGCGACGGCACGTTCCAGACGGCCGCCGTCTACAAGACCGGCTATACCGGCGGCGCCGGCAACGTCCTGTCGATCGGCATGAGCCCGAACGAGACGACGCACATCGTCGACGTCGACAACGACGGCAAGCTGGACGTCGTGTGGACGTGGGATGCCAACGTGACCGTCCCGACCGCGGGCGTCTACATCTGGCGCGGCCTCGGCGACGGTACGTTCGCCACCGCGGCGATCACCGACCTGGGCACGCTGACGTCCAACGCCGTGTCGAACGGCAGCGGCTCGGTCGCGCTCGGCGGCCAGACGCCGTTCGAGAGCAGCCACATCGTCGACCTGAACGGCGACGGCGCGGTCGATTTGCTCTGGCTCTATGAGAACACGAACACCGCGCACGCCTGGCTGTCCAAGGACACGGACGGCGACGGCGTGGCGGACATCGCCGACGCGGACGACGACAACGACGGTATCCCCGATTCGGTGGAAGGCGCACCGTGCGGCAAGGACTCGGACGGCGACGGTGTGCCCGACAGCGTCGACCTGGACAGCGACAACGACGGGATCAACGACGTCCGCGAGGCCGGCGGTCTCACGGACGCGAACGGCGACGGCAAGGCCGACGGCACGGATGCCAATGGCGACGGCATGATCGACGGCTTCGCCTCCAGCCCGGTGGACACGGACGGCGACGGGGCCCCCGACTACCGCGATCTGGACAGCGACAACGACGCCCTGTCCGACCTCAACGAAGGCGGGCAGCCCGGCATCGTCGACGCGAACAACAACGGCGTGGCCGACGGCCCGGACGCGGACGGCGACGGCATCGTCGACTCGGCCGACGGCAACGATGCCGCGTTCGGCGACCAGGCCGACCCGGCGCCGTCGAACCCGGACGGCGACGGCGCGCCCAGCTACATCGACCGCGACTCGGACGGCGACGGCGCCGACGACATCGACGAGATCGGCCTTGGGGCGCTGGACGCGAACAACGACGGCAAGATCGACAACGCGGCGGACGCGGACGGCGACGGGGCGGCGGACAACATCGACACGAACGACGCGCTGTTCGGCGGCCTGCCCTTCCCGCCGACGCCGCCGACGGACACGGACGGCGACGGCGTGCCGGACGCCTCGGACTTGGACGATGACAACGACGGCATCCCAGACACCGTGGAGGGCAGCGGCCTCGTCGACACGGACGGTGACGGGCACCCGGACAGCCTCGACCTGGACAGCGACAACGACGGGATCAACGACGTTCGCGAGGCCGGCGGCCTCCTGGACGCCAACGGCGACGGCAAGGCGGACGGCGCGATCGGGCCGAACGGCATGATCGGCAGCCCGGCCAACTCGCCGGTCGACACGGACGGCGACGGCAAGGCGGACTTCCGCGACCTCGACGCCGACAACGACGGCGTCTCGGATCTCGTCGAGGGCGGTCAGCCGGGCGTAATCGATGTGGACAACAACGGCGTGGCCGACGGCCCGGATGCGGACGGCGACGGCATCGTCGACTCGGTCGACGGCAACGACGCGCTCTTCGGCGACCAGGCGGACCCGGTTCCGTCGAACCCGGACGCCGACGGCACGCCCAGCTATCGGGACCGCGACAGCGACAACAACGGCATCGACGACATCGACGAGGCCGGCTACGGCGCGCTGGACGCGAACAACGACGGTCGCATCGACAACACGGCCGACCCCGAGGGCGACGGCATCCCGAACATCCTGGACAACGACGACACGCACTTCGGCGGCGAGCCGAACCCGAGCGGCGACGACGACGGCGACGGCATCCCGAACAGCGTCGAGGGCAACGGCTTCACGGACACGGACGGTGACGGCGTACCGGACAGCCAGGACGCGGACTCGGACAACGACGGCATCCCCGACCTCACCGAAGGTGCGGGCGACCAGGACGGCGACGGCCACCCGAACTTCCGCGACCTGGACTCGGACAACGACGGGATCAACGACGTCCGCGAGGCGGGCGGGCTGACGGACGCGAACGGCGACGGCAAGGCCGACGGCACGGACGGCGACGGCGACGGCATGATCGACACGCCGCAGGCGAACCCGGTCGACACGGACGGCGACGGCGTGCGCGACTACCTCGACCTCGACTCGGACAACGACGGCGTCAGCGACCTGGTCGAGGGCGGCCAGCCGGGCATCGCCGACGCGAACAACGACGGCGTGGCGGACGGCCCGGACGCGGACGGCGACGGCATCGTGGACAGCGCCGACGGCAACGACGCGCTCTTCGGCGACAGCGCCGACCCCGCTCCGGCGAACCCGGACGGGGACGGCCTGCCGAGCTACCGCGATCGCGACTCCGACGGCGACGGCGCGGACGACATCGACGAAGCGGGCCTCGGCGCGCTCGACGCGAACAACGACGGCCGGATCGACAACCCGACAGATCCCGAGGGCGACGGCA
>JBDTSC010000015.1:0-25749 GCA_039931375.1 Ardenticatenales bacterium | reverse complement strand
TGCGGACCTCAGCGGTGCGTACCTCAGCGGTGCGGACCTCCGCGGTGCGGACCTCCGCGGTGCGGACCTCAGCGGTGCGTACCTCAGCGGTGCGGACCTCCGCGGTGCGGACCTCAGCGGTGCGGACCTCAGCGGTGCGTACCTCAGCGGTGCGTACCTCCGCGGTGCGGACCTCAGCGGTGCGTACCTCAGCGGTGCGGACCTCAGCGGTGCGGACCTCCGCGGTGCGGACCTCAGCGGTGCGGACCTCCGCGGTGCGGACCTCCGCGAAATCAAAACGGACCTCTTCGAGGTCCTCAACGCGGCGCCGCTCGAGGCGGCGGGCGTCCTGGAGGCCCTGCGGGCCGGACGGGTGAACGGGTCGGTCTACAACGACGGCGAGTGCGGCTGCCTGATCGGGACCATCGCCATCCTGCAGGGTTGCGGTTCGTACGATGTGCCCGGCCTGCGGCCCGACTCCTCGCGACCGGCCGAGGTCTGGTTCCTGGCCATCCGACGCGGCGACACGCCCGAGAACAACCAGGTCGCGGCCATCAGCGCCGGGTGGATCGAGGAGTGGATCGCCGCGCGTCCGGCGGCCGAGCCGGCGATCGAAAGCGTCGCGCCATGATGACGCCGCCGAGCGCCGTTCTGTTCGACGACCTGCCGATCGACGAGCGGGCACGCTACCTACGGCGCGTGGATCCCGGGCGCGCGGTCGCGTACGACCTCGTGCGGCAAGACGGGCAGCCCTGCGCCCGCATGTTCTTCACGGCGGGGCGCATAGCCGGCATCGACGCCCTCGATCCCGAGACGCGCGCGGTGCTGTACCAGTGGGCTGCGATGATCGCCGAGGACATGGCGCCGGCGCGGCGGGCGGTGAAGTCGTGAGCACAGACAAGCAGATGGCGATCTATGACGCCGTCGGCGCCTATGGCGACGCAGTCTCGGAGCTAGCCGACGCCTTCCACGATCGCGAAGGGGTCGACCGCGACATGATCGTGACGCTTGAGGACGCGGCGGGCCGGGCTCGCGAAGCCATCGACCGCGCCGTGAGCGCCGGCCAGGCCGAGGCCGAGGCGCTCGGGCGGGGGAACGCGCTGGCGTTGGTAGACGCGGCGTGCGCGGCCCTCGCGGCCAGTCAGCCGGGATGGTCCGTGGGCATCCAGCCGCCCGCGCCTCTCGGCATGGCCCCGACGTGGCGGGTCAGCGTATGCCCGATGGATGATCCCACGCCCGGCGCGACTCCTACCGCTGCCGTCCTGGCCGCAGCCGCGGCCCTAGTGCCTGCCGCCGACGCGGTGGAGGTGGCGCCTTGAACGGCGACCTCACGCCCGCCCCGTTCCCCGAGGCCAACGTCGTCCTGAAGGCTCCGCCCGGCATGGACGATTGCGGCGACCTCCACGTGTTCCGCGACGGCACCACGTGCACGTCGGCCTGGACGGCGCCGTTGCGCACGCGACTGGCCTTCCTGATCGGCGGCCGTCTTTGGCTGCACGTTTGGTCGGGCGCGACGCAGCCGCCGGTGGCGCTGACGGTGTCGCGGCGGGGGCCGTTCGAGGTGGGGGAGGTGGGAGAGCCATGAATAAACGCTTCGGCCGACCAGATCCCGCCTCTGTGTACGTCGTGCGGAGCGGCCGGTTCATCAAGGTCGGCAAGGCCAACGACGTTCAGGCGCGGCTCCGCACGTTCCAGACGGGCACCCCGCACCGGCTGGAGCTTCTGTGGGCCATCGAAACCTACAGCTCCGAGTCGGCCATGAGGATCGAGCGACTCCTTCATCGTGACCTCGACACCCTCGGCGTTCGCACTCGGGGCGAATGGTTCGATCTCACGCCCGAGGCGGTCGCGATCATCCGGACTCGCGGCGTCTATTACCAGGAGTTGGGCGAGGGCGACCAAGTCGAAGACTTCGGCCGGCTCGCGATGTTGCTTGCCACGCACGGGATCCCTCCGCTCTCCGGTCGATCGGCACTCGTCCTCGACCGATGGATGTGGACGGCCAAGCGGATACAGCTCACCGACTCATTTCCAGACGGCTTCGGCGGCGCGGTGATGATTCATCGCCGGGACTGGTCGGTTGACGACGCGGATGCTATTGGCCTGACGATCGCTGGCGCGTGGTACTCGTACGAGGATGGGTCTCGCGTCGGACTCGTGTTGTTCGACGGGCAAAAGATCGTCCTTCCCACGGCCTGGCTATATGGTCCGATGGACGCACTGATGATGGACATGGTCACGATGGGGTGCCCGCCATTCGATGATCCCGATCCGATCCCGTTCGTCTCGGCCGAGGGGCCAGTCAGGACGTTTTCACCATGACGCGCCGGGCCGTGCTCGCGTGGGCGAAGGAAGCACGCGACACCATCGGGCTGCACCGCAACTACGTGCGGATGACGGGTGATCTCGGAGCCGGTGCGACCCTGTCGCAGATCCTCTACTGGTTCGACGACGGCAAGGACGGTGCCCAGCGCGCGCGTGTCGAGCGCGACGGCGACACCTGGATCGCCAAGAGCCCGGACGAGCTCGCCGTCGAGCTGGGCCTCGAAGACGACTCTGGTTCGCCGCGCGGCAAGGTGGCGCGCCGCTACGTCCAGAATCTCGAGGACGAGGGCCTCATCGTGACGGCGGTGTACAAGTTCGCAGGCCAACGATGCCTACACATCCGCCCGCTATGGACCGAGATCGAGGCGCGACGGGGACAGATCGCCGCCCGCCATTCGGCTCCACCATCAGAGACGGTGGCCCCAAATTCCCGTTCGGTAAATTCCGAATCGGTAACTTCCGAAAATGGGAATTTGGTACCCCCCCAAATGCCGGATTCGGGATTTGCAAATGCCCAAAACGGGAATTTGTTAAGTACAGAGACTACAGACAGAGACTACTCTTCAGAGACTACGGAGGGGGGCGCATGCGCGCCCGCCACCCCCGCTCCCGACGAAGACGCAGTGTGCGCCGTCGAGCTTGCGCTTGCAGCGTGGTCGCGCATCGATGCATCGAGCGCCAGCGGACCCACTCGCCGAGCGATCCGAAGCGAGGCCGAGCGGCTCGAACAACTGGGGGTCGATGGCAACTACGTCCGCTACTGCGCTCTTCGATGGTTCGAGGAGCACTGGGCGGGCCGCGACGAGAGCAGGCCAATGGACCGCCGCCGGCCCGCGAGCATGAAGCAGGCCGGTGACTGGGTCGCTACGTGCCTTGTGGACGCTCGGCCGGGCGACATGGTCGTGCAGGCGAGGCTTGCGGGATTCCGCTACGGCCCCCTCTTTGACCCCGTCGATCCCGCGGCCGCCGACGCCGAACCCTGGACGCCGCCGGTGCTCCCGGCCGCCGAGCCAGAACCAACCCCGGCCGAGGAGACCTGGCGCAACGTCCTCACCGCGCTCCGGCTGCAGATGACCCGAGCGACGTTCGACGCCTGGTTGAAACATACCCGCGGGGTGGAGTTCGACGGCGACACCATCATCGTCGAGGTGCCGAACGCTGCGACGAATGACTGGCTGACGAGCCGCCTGGGGCCGGCGATGCGGGAGTCCGTCGACGCCGCGGCTGGGCCGGACGTAGCGTGGCGGTTCGTGGTCGCCAGTGAGGTGGAGCCGCCACCGGCGCCGGCCATGCGAGAGGCGGTCCCGGCGTGAGCGACGACATCGCCCTCCGCCTGGGCCGAGCGATCAAGCGCGCTCGCGCCGAAGCCGGGTTCCTCCAGGCTGACGTCGCCGGCGTGTGCGAAGTCTCGCCGCAGTACCTGTGCGATGTCGAGAACGGCCGACGGCTTCCGACGCGTGAGATGCGCGAGCGGTTGGCGTCGGCGCTCGGCATCCCTGCCGATGCCCTGCACGCGCTGGCCGCCGAGCTGCCGGGCGTGGCCTACCAGTGCGCGACGTCTGGCCTGCGAACGATCGAGGACGCGGCGGCATTCGCTGACCTCGTGAACGCCGCGCTGGCCAGGATGCAGCGGGAGGGTGAGGACCGATGACGACCGAGCAAATGCGTTGCTGCCCGAACCATCCCGAGTACACGGGGCCGCTCATCGGCACGTTCAAGTTCCACGGCGCTGAGCACTGGTGCCCGTTCTGCGGCTTCACAACGGGATCGTTCTTCTCGGACGATTCCTCGAAGGTCGCCGCCTCAACCGAGCTTGTCACTCGATTGGCCGTGTACAAGGCGGCTACAGAGGCGTACCTCCGCGACATCGATGGCCGGGTCGAGTGGGCGTACGGTACGACAGCCGAGGGACTGCCGCAGCCAGAGGCGGATCAGGACCGCCCGATGATCACGTGTGATGGGTGCGGAAGGGCGACACCGGCGCAACGTTCGCTCGGCCGGTGCGGCGGGTGGGAGAAGCCCGACCACTGGTTCCAGCGCACGCGCGACGGCGTCACCCAGACCGTCTGCTCGAAGGCATGCGCGGATGTCGTCACCGACCGAACCGGCGGGCACCGGATGATCCTCCCGTGGTGACGCCCCTCATCGCCCTCGTGTGCCTCGTCGCTGCTGCGTTCGTGGTGCGCGCGAAGAGAAGGCGGCCGAGCGTGTACGTGCCCATGATCCGCCTGCGGCCGCTCGCGCGGTTGCGCAACGCCGAGGAGTAGACCGATGTCCGACGAGTCCCCAATCCGCCTGTCCAACACCGCGCTCACCGCCTGGGAGAAGGCCGTCGCCGAGCACGCGGTTGCACCGCCCCGCCGCACCGGCGACCCGGACGACGGCGAGACGTGGGTGTTCGACGGCAACGCCGGCTACCGCGTCAGGGATGATCACCATGGGGCGTGATGTCGTCGTGACGGTGCCGAAGGGCGTGTGGCTGGAGTGGCTTGCCGAAGGCGACCTCTCCGGCGATCCGTCGACCGGTCAGTCGTACGTGTTCTCGACGATCGGGAGGCCAGAGAGCAGCCGCGGTGATCGCTGCTACGTTGTGGCCCACGGTCGCTTGCGCGGGTTCGCGCCGCTGATCGACGTGTGCCGCTTCGACGACGGTGTGGTCGGACTCGTCCGCGCGGGCGGGGCCGTTGCTGTGACGATCCCTGAACCCATCATCGGCTTTAGAGGCTGGCGCTACCGGTGGTGGGATCGGGCTGACGAGGTGCCGTTCCCCGACTGGATGACCGCAGATGTCGACTCATCCATCTCACGTGCGCTCCAACCGAGGCTGCCCTCATGAGCGCCTCGTGGTTCGATCGAAACCGCCACCGCTACCCCGACGATTGGCCCAACATCGCGCGCGCCGTCAAGGACGCCGCCGGCTGGACGTGCGAGGGCTGCGACGCACCGCACGGGCCGTGCCCGCACGTGCTCACGGTCGACCACGTCGTCGACCATGACCCGTCCAACTGCGCGCCCGAGAACCTCGCGGCTCTGTGCCAGCGGTGCCACCTCCGCCGCCAGGGCATGCGCCCGCGACCGCTCACCAAGGCCGACGCGCTCAGGCGTCTGCGCGAGCGAGCGGAGGCTGAGCGCTCACAGCTCACATTGCCGATGGCGGTGAGCGCTTGAGCCGCCGCATGCTCACCCTCGCCGGCTTCTGGGTGCTCGTCAACGCGGCGAGCGTCACCCACAGCGCATGGGCGTTCGCTCAGCTTGAGCGCTCAGGATACTGGTGGATCGTCGGTCTGGTCGCCGCCGTGGGCACGGACGCCGGCATGGCCGCGCTCACGTGGATCGCGATGGAACGGCGACGCGACGGCGGCTCGCTGTGGTGGCCCGTCCTGGGCGTCGTGCTCGCCGGCGCCGCGGTTGCGTTCGCGAACGTCGATCACGCGCTCGGCGTGGCCGGGGCATGGGCAACGCTCACGCCGTGGGTGAAGTGGCGGGTGGTCGTGCTCAGCCTCGTGCTGCCAGCGCTCACCGTGCTCATGAGCGCGCTCGTCGAGGGTGAGCACGCGAGCGCCCACGTGCCCGTCAAGACGAAGCGCACGCGGAAGGCGAAGGACGAGACGTCGGCCGCGGTCGAGCCGGAAGTGAGCACGCGGGCGCTCGCCTCCGACGAAGACGACGAGCCGGCCGAGCTGCCGCCCGTCCGTGCCCACGCTCCGCCACAACCGGGCATGGGCGATGAGCGCATCGAGGCCGTGCGCGCCCACGTGGCGGCCCATCCCGACGCGACCGACGTCCAGATCGATGACGCGACGGGCGTGCCGCGTGCGACTGTGGGCAGGTGGCGACGGCGTGGGCTGCTCGACGTGAGCTCGGCGCCCACGATTGAACGCAACGGGGCCGTGCCGGCCCACACACGGGAGGCGTGAACGATGGCCAACCTAATGGAAGGAATGCGCGACGAGCTCCGGCGCGTCCGGGGGATCGAGGAGCAATACAAGTCGCTTCGTGGTCAGCCTGGCATAAACGTCGAGTTTGCTCTGGCGATGATGGCCGACGCGATCAGGGCGGCCGAAGACGCACAGGCGACAGGCGATATCGTTGCGATGATCCAATGCTACCAGGCTCTAAAGGGGTTCGAGGCATGAAGAACCCACCACTGATCGTACCCAAGGGTGCCGAGCACTGGCGCTGGGTCACCACCGCGGAGTCGTTTCGCCGCCTGCATCGCCTGTCCCGTGTCATCACCGGGCGCGAGGGCGAGCGCGGCGACGATGTGCTCGCGGACTGGTATGCCGAATCGGTTCTGGGCGTGACGGTCTGTGGCTTCGACGGGGAGCTGACGGGCGGAAGCGTTGACTTGAGCGGGATCCGTCGATGCCGAACGTGCTGCGACATGCTCGGCATTGCGGGCGGCGACGGGCCGATGGACGAGGACGGCGCGGGAGGTGGGGCGTGAGTGCGGGAGGATGGATCGGCGTCGACCTCGACGGAACGCTCGCCGAGTATGGCGGCTGGAACATCGGTGCGCCGGTGCCGGCGATGCTAGAGCGCGTTCGCTCCTGGCTCGCTGAGGGCACGAGCGTGAAGTGCTTCACGGCGCGGGCGGGCCTTGTCGAAATGGCCGTGCCTGTTCGAGCATGGCTGGATGCGCTCGGCTTGCAAGACGTTGGCATCACGAACGTCAAGGACTTCGGCATGGTCGAGCTGTGGGATGACCGCGCTGTCCGCGTGGTGATGAACACGGGCGAGCGATGTTGTGAGCCCACCCCGTGACCGTCTCCCCCCTTGCCCACCCCGCCGCCTCGCTCGCCTCCGCCCTGGCCGAGGCGGGCGTCCGCGCGCACCAGATCGATGCGCGCCGCGGACCGAGGCTCGCGAGCTTCGACATCTCGCTCGGCGGCGCGGACATCGACCGCGTGCTCCGCATGGGGCGTCAGATCGCCCACGCCCTGCAGGTGCGAAGCGTGCGGGTGGCGGAGTCGAAGGCAGGGGTGGCGGTCGAGGCGCCGCTACCCGCGCACCTGTGGCTTCCGCTCACCGCTCGGCAGTGCATCCCCGGCCAGCCCGTGCCGCTCGAGGTGGGCATCGGCCGCGATGCACGCGGATCGCTCGTGCGGTTCCGGTTCGGCGGCACAACGCCGCACATGGGCGTGTGGGGTGGGTCGCAGTGCGGGAAGTCCGAAGCCGTGCGCAACATCGTCTATCAACTCGCGATGACGCACGGCCCGGCCGAGCTCCCGATGGTCCTGATCGACGGCAAGAACCGCGGGCTCGTGCCGTTCGCGAGGCTGCCCCACCTGCTCGCGCCGCTGGCGACGACGCCCGAGGACGGCGCACGCCTGATTGCGGGCCTTGTCCGTGAGCTGGACGTGCGCCGCGATGACCCGAGCCGTGTACGCGAGGGCGCGATCCTGCTCGTCGTCGTGGATGAGGCGGCGGAATTCACGGGCGCAGCCGGCGACGGGTTGTGCCGCGTCGCGTCGATGGGCGCCGAGCTTGGGATACGACTGCTCGTTTCATCGCAGCATCCGACGACGGGCGCGGTGCAGCGCCTCGTTACCGCGAACCTGGGCGCGCGGCTCGTCGGAAAGTGCAACGACGACCCGGCGGCGCGGCTGTGCATGGGCGGGCGGAGCGAGGCACCGCGATCGCTGGAGGGGAAGGGCGACTTCCTCCTCGTGACGGGTGACGAGGACCAGGCCCGACGGGTGCAGGTTGGGATGGTGACGGACGACGAGTACGCCATGCTGCCGGTGGGGCATCCCGGACCCATCCCGGCGCCCCATCCTGCCCCCCATCCCGAGGCGGCCGACGTGGCCCGCGTTGCGGCCATGTGGGATGGGGGCGGGATGCCGGGGATCATGCGGATCCGGCGGGACCTTGGGTGCGGCGATAGCAGAGCACGGCGGCTGCGAGACGAGGCGGCGGCGATGGTGGGGGATCCCGGTATCCCGGCTCGTCAAGAAGAGGTCCTTACGCACGCGCACGCAGGCGCGACCACGGGACGGGAGGGATAGATGTCCGAAGGCATGCTGATGTTGATCGTCGTCCTCGCCTTCGTTGCCTGGGCCGCATCGCGACCCGTGGACCATGACTGAGCCCCGAGGCCACAGCGCCGGCCCCTGGCTCGCCGTCGGCCTGATCGTGGCCGCGCCCGCGCTGTACATGACCCACGTCATGGCACGGACGTGGACGCCGTACCACACGGCAATCGTCCTGGCGATCGGGGGCGCCGTCCTGTGGCGGTTCGCGCACGTGTTCGGCGTCGGGGCAGAGCACGCGCTACATAACCGCAGGGCGAGGGACCAGGCACGTACGTCGATGATCGAGTTGCAGGCGCGGGCGCAGCCGGCACTCGCCGACAACGGCGTCGGCGAGTGGAATCGAGCGCGGGCGGCCGTGGCGTGGGCGGAGGCTGAGGCGGCGCGGGCGACACCGGAGCGAAGGGAGATCCCGATCCGCGTGAACGGCTCGCTGTGGGGAAGCGACGATGAGGAGGCGATCGATGGATGACACCCGCCTGAGGTACACACCGCGCAGCTGCGCGCCTGACGCGACATGCTACCGCTCTTTGGCGTTGGGCTTGCACGACTGGAAGATCGTTCACACTGAGGAATGGCGCGACTGCGAGGCGCCCGTTAGCGGCAAGAAGGCTGCGGCGTGGGCAGAGTGTTCAAGATGCTGCAAGCGGTCGCATGGCGTCGTGTACGAAGACGCTCCATTGACACCCGAGGCGGTATGGCTTAGGGGCGGACCGCCGCCGGTGCTGTGGGCGTTTACGCGCCCCGACAACGCCGAGCTGGGCGACGAAACGCGCGACGTCATGGACTTCGATGTCAACACCGACCTACCGCCTGACCTGATCGCCAAGATCTGCGCGGCGCACGATGCCATGACTGGCCACGACGGCGCGGCTGGAGCGTGTGGGCGTGGGGGCGAAACGGGCGGCGATTCCGGTGCGCGTGTGGTCGGACGGGTACGGGGACGAGGTGAGGGGATGACGATGGATGACACGACGCTGGCCCGCGCACGCGCCGCGATAGACGCGCTGGCGGCGGTGGAGGCGGAGGCTACGGCCGGGCCGTGGCGGAAGCCGCATCGTGGATGGGTGTTTCAGGGCGAGGGGAAGGTGCCGGCAATCGCGGAGGTGTACCGAGAGCCGGACGCGGACGCCGTCGCGATTGCCGTCCTGCGCAACGCGGCCCCGGCACTGCTGGCGCTGGCGCGGGCGTGTGCCGATATGGACCCGTCGATCTTCCGCGAACACCTGCCGCGGCGCCTGGAGGCGCCGGGACGATGGGAGGCAGGGTATCGCTGTCGGGCTTGCGGCTCGCAGACGCTGCACCTGATCTGGGACAATAGGCGGACGAAGCCGACCGGCGTGGCCACGCGAACCTACCACGAGCCTCACGCACCCGACTGCCCCGCCCTCGCCATCGACGCCGCCCTCGCCGCGCTGGTCGGCGACGCGCCGGGGGAGGTGAGCGGGTGACGGTACAGGTGACGATGAAGTTCTGTGTCCACGATGAGCCAGAGCCGATGGACCTGCGCTTTGATCTTGGGACTCACGACCCCGAAGAGGCGAAGGCCCTCGGGGAGTACCTTCGCCGGTACATGGGCGGCGGTTGGAGCGCCGGGCGGGTCCTCCGTGCGCTCGTCGCATACCACGCCGGATTCGAGGCGGCATGGAACCGGGAGCCAGAGCCATGACCCGCCCGCGCCTGATCTTCACCCTCGTCGCCGTCAGCGCCCTCGTCTGGCCACCATCGCGCCGCTGGATCGCCGACGTCCTCATCTCGACCGGCATCCATCTGGACACGGTCGGCCGCGATCCCGGCCCGACACCCGAGCAGGCCGAGCGCATGCGCGTGGGCTTCATCGACGAGCTCGCCGCAGCGTTCCTGCGGAGGCGGAAGACGGACGAGGGGGCGGCGCGCCCGCCGGACGGGAGGAACGGGAAGGCGGGCGACGCGATCATCTACGAGTGTTTCACGTGAAACACTCGTTCCAGCAACAACAGTTCCACCGTGCGTTATACTTTGAGAGCGGGCCACGAAGGTGGTGCGGTACTCGACCCGGGGGCGATCAATGACGCGACGGCACTACAGCGACGAGGAGCGGGCGGCGGCGTTAGTCCGCGTCGCAGGCGGGGAGACACCCGCCGCTGTCGCACGTGCCCTCGACATCCCCGTGACGTCGCTGCGGCGCTGGGTGAAGGCAAAAGACCGGACACCCGACCGGACACCTGAAAAGGCCCCGGCCACCTCTCCCCCGACCCGCGAGCCGCGCCCGTGGTATGGGCCCTTCCTCATCGAGCTCGCCCGCACGTGCAACGTCACTCACGCCGTCACGAAGGCGGGCATCGAGCGGAGCACCGCATACGAGGCGCGCGCCGACGACGAGGCGTTTGCGGAGATGTGGGCGAAGGCGAAGCAGATCGGAGCCGAGGTGCTTGAGGATGAGGCCGTGCGCCGCGCCCACGAGGGGTGGGACGAGCCGGCGATCTATCAGGGCAAGATCGGCGCATGCGTGCGCAAGTTCTCCGACTCACTGCTCATCTTCCTGCTCAAGGGGGCAATGCCTGAGAAGTACCGCGAGCGCCACGACTCGAAGGTCGAGCAGAACGGCACGATGACCGTCATCGTCCGTCGAGAGGACCGGCCCATTCGTGGCGGCAACCGTTGAGCTCGTCCTGCCCACGCGCTTGCCGTGGCAGGAGACGGTCATCGCCGAGGCGCAGCGCTTCAACGTCCCGTGCGTAGGGCGCCAGGCGGGCAAGACCACGATGTGCCAGGACCTCGCGGTCGACCCGGCGCTCGATGGGTGGCCGGTCGGGTGGTGGGTGCCCGTCTTCAAGACGATGTTGGAGGTCTGGGCGGAGATGCGCGAGCTGCTCCACCCGGTCACCCAGCGCGTCAGTGTCCAAGAGCGGCGCATCGAGCTCTGGGGCGGCGGCCTCATCGAGTTCTGGTCGCTCGATCATCCCGACTCGGCCCGCGGCCGCCGCTACAAGCGCGCCGTCGTCGACGAGGCCGCGATGGTGGCGAACCTGCGGTCCGTGTTCACGAAGGTCATCCGCCCCACCCTTGCCGTGTTCAAGGGCGACGCCTGGTTCCCGTCGACCCCGAAGGGTCTGAACGACTACTACACGCTCTGGGGCTGGGGGCAGCCGGACGGACGGAAGGGCTGGAAGAGCTGGCGCTTGCCGTCGTCCGTGAACCCATACCTCGACCCCGCCGAGATCGCGGCTGCCAAGGCGGACAGCCTCGATGACGAGTTCCGGCAGGAGTGGCTTGCCGAGTTCCTCGAGGCCGGCGCGCTGTTCCGGTTCCTCGACGAGCTCGCGACTGCCACCATGTGCGAGGCCGCGCAGGAGGGCCGCCGCTACGTCATGGGCGTCGACCTGGCGAGCACGACGGACTTCACCGACGTGAGCGTGCTGGACGTCACGGAGCCGCTCTGGCGGCAGGTCTACCGCGACCGCTGGACGGGCCTCGGCTGGGACATTCAGCTCGACCGGATTCGCGCGGCGATCCAGCGGTTCGGGCCCGACATGGTGGAGGTCGACCGCACGGGCCTGGGCGACATGCCGTTCCAGACGCTCGCCGAGAGCCTGCCGGGCGTGAACGTGTGGGGCGTCCAGTTCAACGCCGGGAACAAGATGGACATGGTGCAGTCGCTTGCACTCGCCTTCGAGAAGCGCCGCCTGCAGATCCTCCCCGATCCGATCCAGCTGGCCGAGCTGCGGGCCTACGAGGCCAAGCGGAAGCCGTCGGGCGCGTTCACCTACAGCGCCCCGTCCGGCCAGCACGACGACAGCGTGACCTCGCTGATGCTCGCCGTTGACGCCGCCGATTCCCCGGGCTTCGGGGTGCTCGAGTACTGATGACCACCTCGATCCCCGACGACGCCGTGCAGGCGGTGATCGCGGCCAACGCCGCCTACGCCGCCAAGGCGCTGCTGTGGGGGAACGCCGCGCGCCCCTACGTGATGCTCTTCGGCATCCCCAAGGTGGCGCGGATCATGGCCGACGCACTCCGTGGCGAGGGCGTGGTCGGCAGCATGGCCGTCGCCGACGAGCTCGAGCTGCTCGCCGCCCAGGCCGAAGCGACGCCCGACCCACAAGGCATTTTGAACGCGCGACCGGCGCGGGAGGTGACGAATGGCTGACATCCTCGTCCTGAAGGAACTCGCCGAGCGCAACCCGGCGGCGCTGTCGCCCGATGGCTGGAAGCGCCTGGCCGAGCAGCCCGGCCTCGAGCTGTCCGTCAAGGGGGTGAGCTTCCCGACCGAGATGCTCCGCGGCGAGGGCTGGCTGCAGCATCCGTCGGGCTACCTCGTCACCGGGCCCGGCAGCGCCGACATCATCCGCTCCGCGAACGGCCAGGGCGGCAGCACGGGGTCGAGCGCGCTCGACCTGTGCCTGCGGCGCTACGTCCGCTTCTACAACATGCCACCGCTCCGCCTGTGGGACGGGCCGCAGGGTGACGTCGAGGCGTCCGAGGCGGTCGAGAAGGACGCGGTCTACACGCTCCTGCGCGAGCCGAACGAGGACCTGACCCTGCGCGAGCTGCGCGGCTGGGTCGCGCGCAGCAAGTTCGTGGACGGGAATGGCTACCTCGTGAAGCTGCGCACGGGTGGCGGAACGATCCTCGACAACGTGCATGGCATGGTCTCGCAACTGCACCCGATCGACCCGACGCGGATGCGCCCGGCGCGCGACAAGGGTTCCACCAAGCTCATCGACTTCTACGCGCTCGATCTGGGGGACGGCCACAGCGCCCGCATCCCCAAGGAGAACGTGATCCACTTCCGGGACTCGGAGCTTGATCCGCGCGACCCGGCCAAGGGCCTTGGCGTCGTGCGGCGGCTGCTCCGCGAGGTGGCTACCGACGCCGAGGAGGATGCGTTTGTCGCCACCTTCATGCGGAACATGGGGATCCCTGGCCTTGTGTTCGCTCCCAAGGAGCAGAGCAAGGGTGCGCCCATCGATGTCGAGCAGCTGAAGAGCTACGTCGCCGCGTCGACGACCGGCAACAACCGCGGCAAGCCGCTCGTGTTCAAGACGCCCGTCGACTTCTACCAGATGAGCGCGTCGACCGACGTCCTCGACCTGTCGCACATCGACGCCCGGGTCGAGACGCGCATCTCCGGCATGATCGGCATTCCCGCCATCCTCGCGGGCCTGGCCGCCGGCCTGGATGCGACGAGCTACGGCGCCAACACGCGCGCCCTCGTCGAGGCGTTCATCGAGAACGAGCTGATGAGCGTTTGGGACGAGGACGGTGAGCGGTGGACGCGCGGATGTCGGGACGACTTCGGGTTCAGCCCGACGCAGTGGCTCGGGTATGACTGGACGGGCCTGAGGGCACTGCAGGACGACGCGGACAAGCGGACCATGCGCTACACCCGCATGTGGACCGTCAACGCGATCAACGCCGGCCAGTTCCACACCGCGCTCGACATGGAGCTCCCGGCGGGCTCCGACCCCGACGCGCGCGCCGCCGACTTCTCTCGCCCCGCGGCCAAGCCGGCGGCGGCTGGCGACGTGATCGACGCGGTGCCGATCGCCGGGGCGCTGCCGAAGCCGGGCGCGTCGGGCGCCGACATGAGCGCGGCGCGGCTGGAGGTGCTGCAGCGCGTCGCCGAGCGCGTGTCAGCGGGGCAGGTGTCCGTCGATGCCGCCGTCGCCCAGCTCATGTTCGGCTTCGGCGTGGACGACGCCACCGCGCGCCGGCTCATCGGCCAGGCCGTCGCGGTCGTCGAGGACGGGGGGGACGTCACGAAGGCGTGGGCGATGCCCCCTTTTGGCAAAGCGGCCTCCGGCTGGAAGCCGCCGGGTGGGGGCGGGAGCCTGACCGGTGACGAGCTTGCCCTGTCGCCCGAGGAGATCGAGAAGCTGGCCGACGAGGCCGTCGACGACTGGGCCGAGTGGCTCGGCGAAGGCGACGACTCCGACCTCGCCGAGATCCTCGACACGACACCCGCCGACCACGGACGCGAGCGGAAGCGCCCCGGCAAGGCGTCCGGGGACTGGATGGCCAAGGCCCGTGATCGCAAGTGGGCATGGGATCCAAAGGCGCAGCGGTACCGGTGGCCGAACACGGGCCGCCCGCTTCCGACCGACCGCGTCGCCGGTGTGCGCGAGCGCCGCGTTGCCGAGGCCAAGGCGCGCATGCAGCAGGCCGGGCAGTCGATGCTCGACGGCAAGCTGACGGTCAAGCAGTGGCAGACGGCCATGCGCGACGAGAGCGCCCGCACCCACCTCGAGCTGCGGATGCTCGGCGTCGGCGGGCGGGCGAACATGACGCGCGCCGATTACCAGTGGGTGCACGATCGGGTGAAGCGCGAGGCGGGGTACCTCGCCGACTTCGGCCAGGCGGTGCGCAAGGGCGAGCTCGGCGAGGCGGGCATCCTCGACCGCTCAGGCAAGTACGGCGGGGCCTCGATGCGGGACGCCTACTTCGAGGGCGCGACCGACGCGCACCGGGCGGCTGGGTTCACGCGCCGACGGCGGATCGGCCCAAACGACGCGCGGACGTGTGACGGGTGCTCCAAGGAGATCGCTCGGGACTGGGTCGGTATCGACGAGAAGTATCGGGCGATCGGTGACTGCGAGTGCCAGAGCCAGTGCAGGTGCGACGAGGAATGGGACAAGGGATAGACCACACACAGGAGGAGCGGATCATGGTGCAGCTCGGGGACAAGGTGCGGGATCTGGTGACCGGGTTCGAGGGCATCGCCGTGGCGTCGACGACGTGGCTGAATGGCTGCGAGCGCGTGAGCGTCCAGCCGGTGGGCAAGAACGAGAAGGGCGGAACGTTCGAGAGCGAGACGTTCGACGTGACCCAGCTCGAGGTCGTCGAGGCGGGCGTCGTCGCAACTGGGCAGCGTGAGACGGGCGGCCCGCGACCCGATCCTGTCGGCTGGCCGGATGGTGCCCGAGGATGAGCCAGCCCTCCGACTGGATGGACGACATGATGGGCCGCCTCGGCGGCAAGCCCGATGCGGCCACCGACGAGCAGAGGACAGCGATGAAGCGGGTGGCAAGTGTCACCGTCCTGCACTACTTGGGCGCGCGTGACTCGGGCGCGTCCATCCGCGCGGCGACCGCTGCGACCGCGGCATTTGTGATGGCGATGATGGTGGTCGACAACGACGGGAAGACGTCGTGAACCCCTCCCGCCACCTCCCACCGGACCGCCCCATGGGCAATGGCCAACCGTTCCTCACCGACGCCGACCGCGCGCTGGACGCCGCCGTCGAGGCCGCGCAGGCAACGCACCGCGAGACGATCCGCGCTGTCGCTGAGGCCGAGGCGGCGCGCGTCCTCGGGGCCGATGTCATGGCGCACGCGCGCTGGCGCGGCATCCCGAATGAGTTCTTCATCGGCCGCCGCCAGTTCGCCGTTGCGATCGCGACCGGCTGGGGGCCGGACGGGAAGGGCGGCGCGGTCCCGTTCACCCATCCGGTGCTGTACTTCCGCGTCGCCGGCGCCGACGGCCCGCGCGGACGCATGGCGCAGGACTGGACGCCGATTCGCACGCTGCCCGAGCTGGCCGAGATCGAGGCGAGGGCAGGGCGATGAGCATCGCCTTCATGGACCTCACGCGCATTGGGCCCAAGGGCGAGCTCCGTACCTCCACGGGGTTGCGCTATGGCGGCGGCGTGTCGCTCCTCCTCCCCGACCCCCGCGTGGCGCTGACCACGACCGGCGTGCCGAACCTCGGCGACCACAACGCGCGATACGCGGCCCGCATCTCCGACTGCCTCGGCATCCTGCCGTCGGGGCTGAAGGTCGATCTCATCTGGCCGGGGCCGATGGGGCACTGCTCCTGCGGTGCCTCTCTGCTCACCTGTGGCGAATCGCCGTGCGGTATCGATGTCACGATCGACGGCGAGCTTGGCGAACTGGACGCGCCGCGATGAACCGCCTCGCCCGCCTCTGGCCCATCCGTCGCCGCGTCGACCCCGCGGAGGTGCTGGACTTCCGCATCAAGGGACGCCCCGAGAATCACCACATCGAGGCCGGCACGCCGCTGGCCGACGCAAAGTACCGGGGCGCGATCGTCCTGTTCGAGACCGACAACCCCGAGCGGTACATGCTGGGCGAGGCGCGCGACGCCGACGGCAAGCTGATCGCGCTGATCTGCGGGTGGACATCGTACAGCCTTGGCCACGTCGCGGACGCCGACGGCAACGTGCGCGAGAAGCGAAGAGCGGCGGCGTGGGGGTGGCGGGTCGAGGGGGATGGAGCGCCGGTGGCGGATGCCGACAGAGACGACGCGGAGCCTGCGCCATGATCGCGTCGTGCGTCGTCGGCGTCGTGCTGGGCTTCGCCTGTTCGTGGGTGCTCGTCGATGCTTGGTTCCGCCAGCGCGAGCGCCGCAAGACAGAGGAGTGGTGGGCTGGCGCTTTGCGGACGGCTGCCCACGCCGAGGCGAATCTGGCGGGGCTGCGCCGAATTGACGAGGCCGCCAAGGAGCCGAAGCCATGACGGACCCCACCCTCTGCCCCAAGTGCTCCTACAAGCTCCTCCGCGACTGCGGGATCGTGTTCTGCCCGTGCTGCCTGGACTACGTCGGCCCCGCCTATCGGCACGACTTCCGGGTGGCGATGGGCGACCTGCGAACCGCGCTCGGCAAGATCGCGCAGCCGTTCGTCGAACTCGTTCGGGGGAAGCGATGAAGGTTCGTCGAGAGGTCCAATGGTTCTTCACCGGGCTGCTCGCCCTCGTGTGGGCCGTCATGGTCGCTGGCGCGCTAATGTCTCTCATCGTCGGCCACAACGTTTTCGTTCCTCCCGCGCCGCCCCCTTGCCCCACGTCGGCGGCCCGATGAGCGACCACGCCCCCCTGGCCTCCGCCCTCTACTTCGTCCCGCGCGGCACTGAGGGCTGCGCGTTCTGGCGCGCGTGGCGGCCCGTGACCGTCGCGGGGCAGCACGGCGCGCGCTGCGGGTGGGTGCCGTTCAATGACGACCGCGTCGTCGATCACCTGCTCGGCGACGACGTGCTGGTCTTCCAGCGGCTCGGCTGGCAGGCGATCAAGCCGGGGCGAGAGATGGTTGCGATGTTGCGCGGCGCCGGTCGCGTCGTAGTCCTGGAGTGCGACGACGACATCTGGTCCAACCGAGCCGACCAGAAGAGCGAGGCCGAGCTGGGCTTCGACGACAAGCAAGAGCTTTCGCCCTCCCAGAACCGACGCTCGACGAAGCTGTTCGACGGCGTGATCGTCACGACCGAGCGTCTGCGCACGATCGTCCACGGCTTCGCACCCGACATGCCCGTCGAGGTCGTCGGCAACTACATCGACCTCGGGCTGTGGCGCGCGCTCCTGAAGGGCGAGGAGCGTCACCCCAAGCTCGCCGGCAAGCGCACCATCGGGTGGTTCGGTGGCAACCGTAAGAGCCGCGACCTGGCCGTCATGGCGGAGGCCTGGCGCCGCGTCGCCGCCCAACGTCCAGATGTCGTGTTCGTCGTCCAGGGCTACGTGGACGACGTCGTGAAGGACGCGGTGCCGGTCGACCGCCTTGAGATCCTGCCGTGGCTGCCGGTCGTCCCGCGCGACGGCATGCCCTTCTACGGTGTCGGGCTGCTGAACGTCGACATCGCGTGCTGCAGCGTCGCCGAGACGGCGTTCAACGCGGCCAAGACGCCGATCAAGGTCTACGAGAGCACCGCCGCCGGCGCCGCGGTCGTCGTGTCCTCGTGGCTCTACGGTCGCACGGTCGAGCACGGCGTCGACGGTCTCGTCGCGGACACGGCCGACGAGTGGGAGGCGGCGATCCTGCACCTCCTGGACGACGAGCCCGAGCGCCAGCGGATGCGCGCGGCCATGTACGCGAAAATCGAGGCGCGGTGGTCGCTCGAGGCGAACTGGTGGCGGTTCCCGGCGGCGTGGACGGCGCTCGCCGAGGAGGCGCGCAAGCGCCGCGTGCGGGTGGCTGTCGCGTGATGGCGGTGGAGCCCGTGCCCGGATGGCAGCTGGTCGCGATCCTTCGTGAGGTCGCGGCCGCCTTGGCGCACCTCTACCCGTGCGGAGGACGGCCGATCATCCAGAGGCCGCCGCGACTGATCGGCCCCGAAGCTGTTGCCGCGGGCCGGGTTCGGGACATGTGCACCCGCAAGGTGCGGCACGATTCGTATCAGGAGGCGGTCAACGCGCTCCACGACGACAAAGGCCGGGCGAAGACGCACCTCCTCGGCTGCCGGCCGTACGAGTGCCCGCACTGCGGATTCTGGCACAACGGACACGCTCAGCGGTTCCACCCGCCCCACGGCGCATGACGCACGCGCTCGGCAATCGCGATCCCGGCCCGCTCGTCTCGCGCGACGTCGACGGCGTCGAGGTGCGGTGCCCCGAGTGCAACACGCCGGTGCTCGTGATCGTGCCGGCCGCCGGCGCGCAGGTGAAGACCCGGTGCAGCGATCGGCGGTGCCGGGCGTGGATCGTGGTGATCGTGGCGCTCGACATCGGGCGCGAGATCGAGCAGGCGGACGGGGCTCTTGGGCGGTCCCTTGACGAACCACCTGCGCGACGGTAGACTTAGGCGCGTCTAAATCACAGATTCGGGCCACCGAGCCCCGGCTTGCCTCTCCTTGAGGCGGCCGGGGCTCTTTTCGTTGGAGCGCCGCATGGCACAACCAGCAGTCGCTACCGAAACCAAGGCCGTCGAGGGCAGCTTTGAGCGTTTGCGCGACGGGCTGCGAGCCGCGATATTCGCGAGCGGCCAGTTCAATGGCGGCTTCGAGATCACGAATACCCTCCCCGACCGAGTGACGATCCGCGTCTATGGCCGCGAGATGTACATGGGCGATCCGGCCGGTCAGCGCTCGCGCGGCTGGCAGATCCCGTACTCGGTCGGCGCGGGCGGAGCAATCACCCTTGGCACCGCCGAGCCGATCGTGATCGAAGAGAACATCACCGCTGTGTCGCAGGGGAATCCCACCGAGGCGGTCGCCGCCGAAGCGACCGGCGGCGAGTACAGCGACGACGACGTGGCCGGGAAGGCTGACGGCGGACTGTTCTACAAGGCCATCGACTTCGAGGTCAAGTCCGTCTCCGAGACCGAGCTCAACGGCGTCAAGGGCTGGACAGCCGAAGGCTACGTCACCGAGTGGAACGTGGTCGATCGCGAGGGCGACGTCACGATCCCGGGATGCTTCGACCGGTGGCTTCGCGAGCAGGGGCTTCCGGTCGCCAAGTACGAGCATGGCGGCACCGTAGGGAAGTACCTGTCAGCGGCCGGCGACGCCTACGGCTTCCTCATGAAGGCGTTCGTGCCCGAGGACCCGGCGACCGAGTTGCTGCACAAGCTGATGAAGATCGGGGCGGTCGCCAAGATGTCGATCGGCTGGCGCCCCTACCCCGGTGGCATGGCGAAGCGCGCCGACGGCGTACGCGAGTTGCGGGAGATCATGCTGCCCGAGGCGTCCTTCGTCGCGATCCCGATGCACCCCGGAGCGCAGGTCACGTCGGTCAAGTCCGGCGCCCTGCCCGATGCCAAGTTCGACGAGCGGATCGAAGCGGCCACGGCTGCGCTGAACACGGCGGTTGCCGACGCGGGAGCGTTGGTCAGTCGTCGGACGGCGCAGGACCGAGCCCCGTCCGCAAAGAGCCTCGACGCCGTAGCGGCGCTGGCGGTCGCGTCGGGAGACGCGATGGTCACGCTCGTGAGCGTCGAGACGAAGGCCGGGCGTGCGCTCTCGGGCGTGCGCAAGCGGCACCTGGCCGACCTGATGAAGGCGATGGGCGCGATCCTGGCCAGCTTGCCCGAGGGTGAGCGGAAGGAGATCGAGGCGCTCGTCGACGACGGGGCCGGTGAGGGCGAGGGGGGCAAGGCCGCCCCGAACACGTCAGACGCGGCGGGAGCTGCGCGGCGCCGTGAGGCCGAGCTGTTCGAGTTGAAGCTCCTTCGGTACGCGCGCCAGGCGCCCGTGCCCGACTCCCTTGGAGTGACCCCATGACGACCGAAACGAACGTCAAGGTCGATCCGACGACCCTGACGAGTGCGGCCCTCGAGGCGAAGCGCAAGCACATCGCCACGGAGGCCCAGACCATGCTCTCCGATGCTCGCCAGAAGGCGAACACGGCCGGGCACAACGATCCGTACCTCATCCTCTCGCAGGACGAGTCGTGGAACCTGTACAAGGGCCACATGACGGACCTCGACATCGTCGAGTCCGAGGTGCAGCGCCGCGCCGAGCTCGACCCGGCCAACGGCGAGGCGCGGATCAAGGCCGCGCTCGGCGGCAGCGCATGGAGCCAGCAGTCGCAGCTCGCGAGCCTGCTGGGCTTCCAGGTGGCCAGCGGCCCGGACGCGGTGACGATCGGTGATGCGTTCGCCAAGTCGGACGTGTACCAGCGCCACTTCGAGAAGACGTCCGGGTTCTCGGTCATGCAGGACCCGCTGGACTTCTCGTTCCAGCTCCCTGGCTTCAGCGCCAAGCGCGACACGCGCGGCGGCTTGAAGGCGCTCGTCACGAGCAACTCCGCGGTCGGCGGCCCGTTCGTGATGCCGTACTTCGACATGGAGCCGGAGCTCTCGTCGCGCCCGACGCCGGACATCATCGACATGGTGAGCCGTGTCGGCGTCGACACCGACACGATTTACTGGATCCTCCAGTCGGCCCGCTCGACCAGCGCCACGGCGGTCGGCGAGGCGACGAACTCCACCGGCGTGTCGGGCACGAAGCCCGAGGCGACGATCACCTACGATCGCAAGACGGCCCCCGTCGAGACGATCGCCGTGGTCGCCGCGGTGACCGAGCGGGAGCTCGCGGACGCGTCGCAGATCTCGGCGATCATCAACCAGGACCTGCTCGACGACCTCCGCATCCAGCTCGGCGCGCAGATCCTGACCGGCAACGGCACGGCGCCGAACCTGACCGGCATCCTCAACGCCGGCATCCAGACGGTGGCCAACTCGACGGCGTTCGACAACGCGCTCGACGCGATGCTCCGCGCCCAGACGGTCATCCAAACCGCCAACGAGCCGGCGCCGGACGGGTACGTGCTGAACCCGCTGGACTGGGAGCCGATGCGCACCGCCAAGGCGTCGACCTCCGGCAACTACTTCGGCGGCTCGCCGTTCACGCCGGCCGCTCCGTTCCTCTGGAACCTGCCGGTGGCGGTCACGAACCAGCTCACCGTGAACACGGGCTTGTGCGGCGCCTTCAAGCGTGCGTGCCGCCTGTACGAGCGGGACGGCGTGACGATCCGCGTCGGGTGGGTGAACGACGACCTCTACCGGAACATCGTGCGCGTGCGCGCCGAGTTCCGCGCGGGGTTCGTCGTGCGGCGTCCCTCGGCCATCGCCCGCGTCACCGGCATCTGACGCCGGCCTCGTGTCTCTCCTCCGCTCCTCTGCGGCGTGCGCGTGCGTTGGGGCTGGGCTTCGGCCTGGCCCCTTCGCCCGTCCCGCTCGCGCGTAGGCAGTTGACATGGCGTACATCACCATCGCCGAGCTAAAGGCGTGGGCGCTCGACAACGTGGCGCACGCGACCGACGCGCAGGGCAACAGCCTCGACGCGCTGTTCACCGACCTCGTTGAGGCGGCCGCGCGCCAGATCGACCAGGACACCGGCCGTCGCTTCGCCGCGCTCACGGCCGAGACGCGGCTGATACAGGTCCAGGTCGACGGCTTCGCCCGCTTCCGAGACCTGACCTCGGTGACGTCGGTCACGATCGACCACGACGGCGACGAGACGCCCGAGACGGTGCTCGCGGCGACCGACTACGTGATCGGTCCCAAGACGGACGAGTTCGGCGCTGTCGCCGCGCGGTATCAGTGGATGCGTGCGTCCCGCAACAGCACCGCCCGGTTCTCGTGCGGCACGTGGCTGTCGATCCTCGGCAACTGGGGCTACACGGTGTCGGGCGTTGCGCCCTACGACATCAAGCAGGCGAACAAGATCCGCGCCGCGTGGCTCTGGGCCCGGCGCGACGCCAAGCTCGGCACGGTCGCGATCCCGGGCATGGGTGTGGCGGCGTCGATGCAGCGGTGGGACACTGACTACCAGCAGCTCATCGCCGGCTACATCCATCCGTGGAACAGCATGCCGGGGGGCGGATAATGGCCTCCGGCATGCTCGGCATGAAGATCGACGACGACCGCGTCCGCAAGGCGCTCAACCGCTCTGCGCGCGGCGTCTCGACGCACGTACGCCGGGAGTGGAACGCGGCCGGTGAACTGCTCGTCGAGGTCATGAAGAAGTGCCTGAGCGCCGCAGGGCGAGGTGACGGGCGGCTGGGCCGGGCGATCGCCTACCGCCTCACGGATCGCCGTGGGCTGATGGAGCTCGAGGCCGGGCCGCGCGTCGGGGATCCGGGGGTCGAACCGTACGACGAGGTGATCGAGGGAGGGCGCCGCAAGGGCGCGAAGATGCCGCCGGCCGGCGTCCTCGACGAATGGATGTCGACGCGCGGCATCCCGGCCGAGGCGGAGTACCTGATCCGCCGCTCCATCGCCGAGAACGGCATCCAGGCCAGCCCCTACATGCGGCCCGCTTTCGAGCAGGTCGGCCCGCTCGCCGCCGCCTCGGTCACCCGCATCGGCGAGGCCGTCGTGCGCGACTTCGACGCCGGCTGATGGCCTACCCCACCGAGAAGGCCATCCTCGACGGCATCGTGACGACGCTCACGAACGGCTGCGTTGGCCTGCACCCACTCCCCTACCCGACGCCGAAGATGGCTACCCCGGCCGCCTTCCCGGTCATGCGATGGCCGCTGCAGCAGTCGTACGGGCGGCGCGCCGGGCCGATCGAGTGCGAGATCCACGTGCTCGTCATGTGGGACGGCCGCGCCGGGCAGACGCTCGGCGAGTACACCGACCCCGAGGGCTCGAAGAGCATCGCCGCGGCGATTCTGGCAACGCCTGCGCTGGGCGTCACGGGCGTCACGGGGTCGAGGCTCGTTGAGGTGAGCGAGCCGAAGCTCTTCGTCTTCCCGGGCAACGAGAGCTACTGGGGCCGGACGATCCGTCTCCAGGTCCACATCTGATGGCCACGCCCCGCAAGCGGCCCGTAGCCGCGCCAGCGCCCGCCCTGCCGGGCCTCACGGTCATCACGCCGACGCAGGGCCGCGAGACGCTCACGCGCCTCCTGGATAGCGTTGCCGCCAACGGCCTCGGCGACAACCCCGCCGACGAGCACCTGGTCGTGATCGACGCGCACGGGATGGCGGACCACGAGGCGGCGCGGATCGAGTCGACCGTCGGCGCCTACGGCCCTCGGTGGCGAGCGATCCGACACGACGCCGGCGGCCACACCTGGGGCCACTGCGAGGGCAACGTTGGCATCGAGGCGGCGCGCGCCGGAAACTACCTCACGTTCAACGACGACGACGACATCTACGCACCCGGCGCGTTCGCGGCCATCCGCCGAGCGATCACCGATGACGCGGCCGCCGGCGCCCCGCGGGTCCAGATCTTCCGCTTCATGCCCCCATGGCGCTCCCCGCTTCCCGAGGGGCGGCACGTGGAGCGCGGCCGGATCGGTGGCCACTGCCTCGTGGTGCCGAACGTGGACGGCAAGGTCGGGCGGCTGGGTCACCAGTACGACGGCGACTACGACCTGATCGAGAGCACGATTGCGCTTTGGGGCGGCGTCGATGCGGCCGTGTTCCACGACGACATCATCGCCGTGGCGAGGCCGGACTGATGGACACCTCCCCCGTGCGCGGCCTGCGCGTCGTCCCGGTGACCAACTGGGGCCACGCCGAGACGATGCGTTTCGTCCGGAACACGTGCCGCGCCGGGTTCGCGCACGACACGGCCAAGATCGGCCGACGTGCCCAGCGCGCATGGTGGCAGGCGAACCGCACCCGCATGGTGGCAGCGCTGTACTACGTGGGCGACGCTCCCGCCGGCTACGGGCTCCTGCGCCAGAGCGAGGACGGCCGGTGGTGGTCGTCGGTGGCCGTGCTCCCCCGCTTCGGCGGCATCGGCTTCGGCCGCGCGATCACCCAGCACTTGGTCCGCCAGTCGCCTGACGGCGTCGTCTGGGCCGAGGCGCGCAAGGATCAGCCGGCGGCGTGCGCGCTGCACCGGGCGGATGACTGGGAGGTGATCGGCGAGGACGCTGAACGCTGGCACTATCGCACGCGCCCCGACATCGGCGAGCGGCGGCCGTGGCTGGAGGCGGGCTCGTGATCGATCGCCACATCGCGCGCCGGGTCGTCGAGCTCATGGACGAGATGCTCGAGGCCGATCCCGTGGCCATGCGGTCCCTCATGATCAACCGCACGCCGTGCAACCAGGCGCTCGCCGAGCACCCGACGGTGCAGGTCTGGCGCCAAGAGGGCGGCCACGCGGTAACGCTCATGGGCATCCTCAACGGCCTGGTCGGCGCCGTCGACGAGGGTGAGCGCGCAGGCTGGGGCGAGGTCTACTTCCGCATAGAGGGCGAAGGCGACGACGCGCGGATCACCGGGTTCCACTGGACGGGCGAGGACGAATGATCGACCTCTTCCGCCCGCTGCAGACGCCTGACGCCGCACGCGCCGCGTACGAAGCCCTCACGCCCTCCGCCGACGGCCGGCTCATGATCGGCCAGGGTCCGGTGGTCGACCGCTTCGAAGCGCAGTTCCGGCGCTACGTCAACGCTCCGCGGGACGTGGTGACCACGAACAGCTGCACGGCGGCCCTCGACCTTGCGCTACACCTCATCGGCGTCGGCGCGGGCGACGAGGTGATCACGACGCCGCAGACCTGCACGGCCACGAATGGCGTGATCGTCAACCGCGGCGCCGTGCCGGTCTGGGCGGACGTCGACCCATTGACCGGGCTGATCGACCCCGAGTCCGTCGTGCACCTCGTGACGCCCAGGACGCGCGCGGTCATGGCGGTCGATTGGGCCGGCCGCCCGTGCGACTACGCCGGCCTCCGATCGGCGGCGCCCGGCCTCCCGATCATCCAAGACGCCGCGCACCGCGGGCCAACGCCGATTGGCGAAGATCATGGGGACTACGTGGCGTGGTCCTTCCAGGCGATCAAGTTCCTTTCGACCCCGGACGGTGGCGCGCTCATGTGCCCGGACGACCACACGACCGAGCGGGCCCGCCTGCTCCGGTGGTTCGGCCTGGACCGGCGCTCGTCGGCCGACTTCCGGTGCGCTCAGGACATCGTCGAGGCGGGCTTCAAGCACCACATGAACGACGTCACCGCCGCGATTGCCCTGGCCAACCTGCCGGCGGCGCGCACTGCCGTACGAGCCCAGCGAGCGCGAGCCGAGCGTTACTGCCGCGTGTTCCGCAGCCTGGGCGGCGGCATCGACGTCCCGTCGTTCTACGAGGACTGCGACTACTGGCTGTTTACGATACTCGTCGAGGACCGCGATGGCTTCGAGGCGCACCTGCGCGAGCGCGGCGTGGCCACGTCGCAGGTGCACGCACGCAATGATGGCCACACCGCGTTCCGCATCGCCAACGGGCGGGCGACAGCGCGAGTCGAGACG